>JAVHRR010000015.1:0-5748 GCA_036171775.1 Minisyncoccota bacterium | reverse complement strand
CTTCTTGCACGTCTTGAGTTTGTCCCAATTTTAAAGTATCATTCGCATTAAGTTTGTCTACAAGCTAAGAAGCTATGGTACTACAAGCTGTTTATATATTGGTTGGTCTATAAAGCTGGGAAATCGTCTAATGGTAGGACACGTCCCTCTGGAGGACGTTATCTTGGTTCGAGTCCAAGTTTCCCAGCTTTGTAGAGCAGCGAAAAACAGAGGGAGAAAGTGCCTAACACACTTTCGTCAAGGACTCGAAAAACCTTGAGTGTATCGCACGGAACGTAGTGAGTACGATACGAAAGGTGTACCGTTCCTGTAAGGAAAGAAGGCCTGTCCCCAAGCTTTGTAGGTCAGCACATAATAAATATTAATTTCTCTACGAACATCTAATACGATTGGACCTTTTCCTATAAATTTCTCATATGATATAATAAACAGTAAGAATTTTATCAATAGATATAATCACTAATATTATTCATCATGAATAACGATATCAACGCGAGTAAAGAAGATCTGATTTTAAATGAGGAAAAGTACCGAAATCTTTTTAATAACTCTCAAGTTGGAATGTTTCGATCAAGGCTCGATGGCTCAGAGGGTTTGGAAGCAAATCAAAAGTTTCTATCGATTTTAGGCTTGAAGCGAGAAGAATTTGTCGGAAAGTCATCAATTAATTATTGGGCTGATACAAAAGAAAGAGAAAGTCTTGTTAAAATATTAAAGTCTAAAAACAAAGTTACTGATTATGAATTTAAACTTCTAAATAAGGCCGGGGAAATAAGAAACTGTGTCGCTTCTATGGTACTTTACCCCGAAACAGGTATTCTCGAAGGATCAATTATTGATATTACTGATCGCATCATGGCGGAAAGTCAGATAAAAAACAGTGAAATTAAATATAAAACATTATACGAAAGCTCTATCGACGCACTCATGACTCTCGAACCACCAATGTGGAAGTTTACTTCTGGAAATGAATCTGCATTAAAAATGTTTAAGGCTAAAGATGAAGCTGAATTTACCTCAGCAGAGCCATGGAGACTTTCTCCAGAGAAACAGCCAGATGGCCGTCTCTCTGCTGAAAAGGCAAAGGAGATGATAGAAATAGCAATGCGTGATGGTTCAAACTTTTTTGAGTGGACACACAAGAGATTAGACGGCGAAGATTTTCCTGCTAGCGTTCTTTTAACAAGAATAGAATTAGATGGAAAGGGATTTCTTCAAGCTACTGTTCGCGATATAACTTTTCAAAAAAATATTGAAAACAAATTAAAAGAAAATGAGAGAAAATATCGATTGTTAACAGAAAATTCTTCAGACTGCATTAAACTTTTTGACTTGCAAGGGAATCTACTGTTTATGAACAATGGTGGAAAGAAAGAACATTTTTTAGATATTGATGCAGATATAAAAAACTTCAAAATCATAGATACAATATCGGATGAAGATAAACCTAAATTTAAAGAGTTTTTTGAAAAGGCGAAAAATGGGATTAGTTCTGTTGTTGAGTTAAGACATACAAAAGAAGGCGCTAGCAGAGAAATTTGTTCTGAGATGTTTCAACCTGTTACAGATGACGATGGTAAGGTGGTAGGTGTTTTCGGTGTATCTAGAGATATAACAAAAATAAAAAAGGTGGAAGAAGATCTATATTCTAAAATTGTAGATTTAGAAAAAATAAATAAGTTTTTAGTTGGTAGAGAACTAAAAATGATTGAACTAAAGAAGGAAATAGAAGCTTTAAAAGCAAAAGACTAAAATAATCATTATTAAGCGATATGTTTAGTTTAATTAGTATATATTTAAATTGAAAGAAAAATTTTATAAAATCTTTTTTACGTTTATGAAAAACACAATGTCATTTATCACTGGCGGAGCATTTGGTATTTTTCTTACTGTTATATTTGCTGAGCCACTATTAAGATTTGCAATCAAAAGAGATATCGGACTCGCTACTGTTGCCCTTGCACCAATAGTTATTATTTTATATGCACTTATTTTTGGTACTATCGGAGGAATATTGGGAATAATTATATATAATATCGTTAAACATTATAGAAGAAAGCATAATTAGTTTGTTATGCACATGTTTCTCGTTCCTGCTCAGAAACGAAAGCTGTTTTTTTATAACTTCCAGCCACAACAATTCCTATTATTGTGCCGATGATGGCTCCTGCTACAAAATCAGAAAGCCAGTGTATTGAAAAAGATACACCAATGCCGATACATAGTGCGTATAAAAACGAACTTATTTTTAGTAACTTATTTTTTGGAAATAATAGTATAAGACTAAATGCCATAGCAAAAGCTACGGTGGTGTGAGATGATGGCCAACCCCAAAATATTCCGTGCCGAAAAAAGCCAAATTCAAAGTTGTGACTTATGTTGTTTGTAACATCATGAATGTTTGGCTGTATTCTTCCACTGAAAAATTTATAAAATGAAGAAATAATAGAGCCGATAACAGCAGCCTGTCCAATTGCCCAGCCAGTATTTTCTAGTATAAAGTTTTTTATTATTTTTCCTCTAAGAATAAGATAAATTGGTACAATAATGGGTAGTAAGCCGCCAAGTATCGCCGCTGGTAGAGATAAATATACCAAAAGGGTAGAGCGTGTATTGATAAAGTAATACCAGTCTATATTTGTTGTTACTAATATGAAAGTTAGTGTAATAGCGACAATGTGCCAGATCCAGTAGCCCTTAAAACAACTCAGTATGTTTTTAGGTAATGTATATATGAAATTCTTCATTTACCCGAGAAAATTTTTGCTGATGAAAATGTTATTGTTTTATATACTTTAGTTTATAAATTTAACCTTATTTAATAAATAAACCAAGGTTTAGTAAAAGTATTTTCAATAACGTCAACAAAAACTTTAACGGGTTAATAATAACATAATATGATATAATTTTGAGCATGGAAGAATCAATTAAAAACAATACAAAAGGTAATAAAATATTTTATACAATATTAGTACTACTTATCGCCATATCTGTTGGTGTGACTTTTTACAAAATTGTTATATTAAAAGACTATCAGATAGTTGCACAAGTTTCTTGCGATCCAGCCACAGAGAAATGTTTTGTTTATGAATGTGACGCAGCGGTGGATGGCGTTTGTTCAGAAAATCCAGCAGAAAATATTTCTTATTTTAAAAATATAAGCAAAAAAGCAAACAATATTTATCTTTGTGAAAAAACCTCTGAAAGAATTGGATGTAATGAAGAATTGAGTTGTACTGAAGGGGAGGCAGATTGCACATATACCTATTGTGACCCCACCCAGCTACTTGATGGTGAAAAATGCTCTGAATAAGATTGTTACAAGTCACCATAAGCCTTGTTTGGGCTCAATACAAAGATACATGAGAAAGGGATTCAACTTTATTTTTGGCGGTGTTGTGTGGAATATAATGCGCGGTCGCGCATTATATTCCCACTTAGAATTAAGTAGTATATAATGACTATATGGGTAAACTAGAAACAGAAAATAATAAAGAAATAAGAGCCACAAAGATTCAGAAGATTGTATTGAGAACAATAGCGACAGCGGGTATTTTAAGCGTAGCTTTATTAGCCCCAAATGCATTGCAAATGCTGAAATTTTTCAATATTAACAAGAGTGACAAAAGGAATAAAGAACGCTCTATTTATAATTCTAGAAACAGACTAATTGAGAAAGGACTTATTCAATACTCAGGAAAAGGATCATTAACCTTAACATTGCTCGGCAAAAAGGTTTTAAACAAATTTGAAAATAGAGATTTCAAAATTAAAAAACCAGAAAAATGGGATAAAAAATGGAGAGTACTGATTTTTGATATAAAAGAAGCTCAAAGAACAACAAGAGATAACATTAGAAGAACTTTAATCTCTATTGGTTTTGTAAAGCTACAAAATAGTGTATGGGTCTATCCTTATGACTGTGAAGACTTAGTTAATTTATTAAAAACTGACTTCGGTATTGGCAGGGAAGTTTTATACATTATCGCTGATAAAATTGAAAATGAGCAAGTTCTGATCGATAATTTTCAGTTAAAATAACTTTAATCGACCTTGTTCCCGTATTCACGACGCGGGTTATGTTCGGAGTGGGTGTTAAGGATGGAGTCGCGATTGGGAATATAATGCGCGACCGCGCATTATATTCACAGTAGATTAACTTTCCTGGTGAAAAATGCTCGGAATAATGTTAAGTTGACAGGTCGATTAGTTGCGGTACAATTTTGTTAGAATGTTATTATTGATTTTATAATCAATAAGTTGATATCAATCTAGAGAAGAAAGGAAGGTAAAATTATGGATAGACAGTTATCAATGATCCCAATTATTAAAGCGGTTGGAGATTCCTGTAATTTAAGATGTTCCTACTGTTTTTATAATAGAGGCAACCAGAAACGTAAAACAGTGATGACAAGTAATATTTTAAAAAAATTCATGTCTGAATTTTTTGGAATATTTAAAGATAGAGCCAAGTTTATATGGCATGGAGGTGAACCGTTGTTGGCGGGAAAAGATTTTTATCTGACTGCCCTAAGTTTAGAAAAGAAATATTCTAAAAAAGGTCAATTGGTCGAAAACTTAATACAGACTAACGCTACTCTAATTAACAAACCTTGGGCTGTTTTTTTAAAAAAACACAATTTCCGAGTCGGTATAAGCTTAGACGGAAATTGCGAGAGCCAAAACATGTTTAGAAAAACAGCGGGTGGAAGGGGATCATTTAAATCCACCATTGCAGGTTTTAGACAAATGAAATCATTAGGAATTACCCCTGGGATCATTCAAACCATAACTAGGGAAACTGTGAAAAAGTTTTCGTCAAACTTTTCTTTCTTTACTAAATATCTTGGGGTTAAAGGTTGGTCAATCAATGTTTTTGATTTTCTGTCGGCCAATAATCCCGAAATGCTTAATCAGGGGTTAACCAACAGAGATTTAAAGAGATTATATACTGAATGTATCAATCTCTGGCTAAAGAAAAATGATAAAAACCTGTGTATAAGAGAAATCGAAAACTTTGGTGCGGGGGTGATTGGTAAACTCTCACAAAATTGTTCGTTCAATGGTAGCTGCGGTAGGTATTTTTGTCTTAATTATAACGGAGATATTTACCCATGTGACCGCTTCTCCGGTGACCCAGATGCTGTCTGGGGTAACATTACCGAGTCTTCCTTAAGGGATATTTTATTTGGGGAAAAAGCAAAGATTTTTAGGCAAAAGTCTCATAAATTACCTAAAGATTGCATAAAATGTACTTGGAAAAACCACTGTAATAACGGTTGCACCGCAATGAGAGATAAGGTAAGTGATAAATACATATACTGCGAAGCAAGAAAGGCGACCTTCAGTTATCTTAGGAATGTAATAAAGTGAAAAATAAAAGGAGGTGATAAAATGAAACCTACTAATAAAGGTGAGGGAGCAGTTGATGGTTTAATAGCAAGACTATCAACACAACCTGACGTTTCAGCAGAGGAAACGTTGGAATCGGGACCTAAGGGTTGGAGCAATAATTGGGCCGACTGGGACAATGACGGCCACAACAACTGGGTAAACGCTAACCCGACTCCGCCCCCAGGTGGAAAATAGCTGAGGAAAAACCTAGCTGGACAAGCAATTGTTCAGCTAGCTTTATTTTATTTTTTTTATCAAATTTTCGTCTAGAATTTTTCTATCATTTAAATAGTTTTCAATAACAGACGCTTCATTGTCATTTTTTATATTAAAAAACTTTTTTGCTAAAACCCC
>JAVHRR010000014.1:0-4125 GCA_036171775.1 Minisyncoccota bacterium | reverse complement strand
GATAATGTCTCTCCACTCTGGTCTTACTTTGTGACCAGCTCTTGCTGTTTGACCCTTTCCTCCTCTTCCAGAAGTCTTACCTCTTTTACCTCCTCTTCCAACAATAGCGGTCTTTCTATTTTTTGTTACTCTTTTTAAATCGTGTATTTTCATAATAGTAATTTTATTTTTTAACTTCAACCTCTACTTTTGCTTCTGTTGGCGTAACTGGTTGTCTTTTTTTATCGAAAGCTGAAAGAGCGATAATAGCTGCTCTTGCGATGTTCAATTTATTTTTTGATGAAGAGATTATTTTTGCTGTAACATCTTTAATACCAGCCAATTCAATAACGCTCTTAAGTGCACTTCCGGCGCTAACACCTCTTCCCTTTGCAGGCATCATGAGCACAACTCCGCTACAGTATTTTGCGGTAACATCGTGAGGAATAGACATGGTCTTTGTAAGGTTTAGGTGCATAATATTTTTCTTTGAATTTCTATATGCTTTGTCTATTGCAAGAGATGTATCATTTGCTTTACCTGTTCCTACTCCAACTGAGCCTTTTTTGTTTCCAACAACCATGTAAACGCTAAAGTTTAATCTTTTGCCTCCCTTGGTAACTCTAGTAACTCTTCTAATATTTAAAATCTTTTGGTCAAATTCTGGTTTGATTCTTTCTGGTCTACCGTGTCCACCTCTTCTTGGATTTTTTGATCTGTCGCCACCAAAATCTTGTCTTGGTCTAGCAGCAAAAGGAGCCGTTCTTGGTTGAAAAGTTTTTGCTGGTACTGCAGCTACTGGAGCAGCTGATGCGGTGTTTGTTTTGTTGGTTTCTGGATTCATGATTGTTTAAAATTTAAGACCTCCCTCTCTTGCTCCGTCAGCAAAAGCTTTTATTTTACCTGTATAAATAAATCCGCCTCTGTCGAAAACAACTTTTGATACTCCTTTTTCTATTGCAAGTTTAGCCAATTCTTTTCCAGCATTAGCAGACTTTTCTACAAAGTTTTTACCTTTTGCTTTATCAGCTGAATATGCAACTAGTGTGATACCTTTTGAATCATCAACGATTTGGCCGTAAACTGATGTGTTTGATTTGTAAACACAAAGTCTTGGCATGGCTTCTGTACCAGAGATTTTAGCTCTGATTCTGTTGTGTCTTACCGCTATTTTTGTTGCTTTGTTTGTTAATCTTTTCATTTTTTTACTTTACGGACTTTTACTTGTTATGCTGTTTTCTTTCCTTCTTTTCTTCTGATGATTTCACCTTCAAATCTTATACCCTTTCCTTTATATGGTTCTGGTTTCTTTATAGACTTGATACATGCAGCGAAGCTTGTAACCAATTCTTTATCAATACCAGTAATAACGATTATTCCTTTTTCTGAAGTAACTTTAAGGTTTTTTGGAATTGCTACTTTTACAGGGTGAGAAAATCCTACCTTTAGGGTGATTTCTGTTGGAGTTACGTCTGCTTTGTAACCGATACCTTCTACGATTAATTTGTTTGTGTACCCTTTGTTCACTCCTTCAATCATATTCATGATGTGTGAAGCGTAAGTACCCCAAAGAGCTTTGTTTTCCAAAGTGTCTTTTGCAGGCTTAAGGTCAATCTTGTTTCCTTCCATTGTTATTACAATGTTCTTTTTGAAGGTTCTTGAAAGCTCTCCTAATGGCCCTTTCACAGTAACAATACCGTCGTTGATTTTAACTTCGGTCTTTGCTGGTATTTCTATTCCTTTTTTTCCTAGTCTTGACATATTGTTATATATATTTGTATTACCAAATCTTAAAAAGTACTTCTCCACCAACTTTTTGTTTAGATGCTTCTTTGTTTGATAGAATGCCTGCTGGTGTAGAAACGATAACTGCTCCGTATCCATTTTTAAATAGTTTAAGCTCTGTTGATTTTTGGTAAACTCTTCTTGATGGTTTTGAAATTCTTTGAACGTTTGTTATTTTTGATGATTTGTCAGCTTTATAAGCAAGAACAACATCCAACATTTTACCTGTGCTATTTTTTGAAAATGACTTGATGTATCCGGCTCTTAATAGTGCGTCTGCGATAGCTTCCTTGTTTCTTGAAAAATATATAGAAATAGCTTCCTTACCAACAAGGTTAGCGTTCTTAAGTCTTATTATAAAGTCTCCGATTGTATCTGTTACCATGATGATTTTTTAATTCCAGGAATTTTTCCTTGGTTAGCAAACTCTCTAAAACAAATTCTGCAAAGATCAAAGTCTCTCATATATCCATGCTTTCTTCCGCATCGGAAACATCTTCGCACTACTCTTGAGGCGAATTTTACTGGTTTTTTTGATCTTGCGATTACTGATTTTTTAGCCATTCTTTTTTTAAAATAAAAAGCCTTTTAAAGCTCGTCCCAAGATAGTAGCAAAAACAAAACCATAAGTCAAACTAACTTTATTTAATTTGGATAACTTTAATTCCATGGCAAGGTCGAACCTTGCCAATTCCCTATTCTGACAAGCTATACTCAAGCCATTCATCCGCCATTGCACTTATCTCTATCGGTGTTGAGAAATAATCAGGAAAAGAACCCTTATCCAAAATTACTTTTTCTATTCGTTCTCTATTCAAATAATCATTGTAACTTGAGTATTTATACGTTTTTAAAAAATCCTTTGTCTTTTTTATATTAATCAACTTTCTATCTTTCCAACCAGGTTCAATAATTGATGTAGGATTTAAATGAATGTAATAAAATTGATATTTCAGATATTTATCAGAATCAAGATGTTTTATCTTAAACTTCCCACCAAAAAGTGAACCTGTTCTGCTATATTTTTTATTAAAATACATTGTATATGCTGTAGATAGTTTTTGCATAAACAAACTCAAACCCCCTTCAATTTTTTCCTTAACAAGCAGGTGGAAATGGTTCGGCATCAAACAGTATGCACCAATACTAACCAACATATCTTCTCTTGGAATAGAAAATAATTTTTCAAGTGGTGCATCTTGAAAATTGCTAATATGAATGGTCTCTATATTATTACTAATATATAATAATGTTTGAAAACGCAGATAATCCTTCTCATCCAAGAATATCTCTCTTTTATCATTACCACGATTATATACATGATAAAATTCATCTATTGATATAGCTAAGTTTCTTGACATGGGTGTAGTATATTCGAGTTTGCTATAATTGGCAAGGTTCGACCTTGCCAATGGTCGTCGACAAAAAAACCGCTGGATAGCGGTTTTTTAAGTTACTTTACGAGTTTTTTCTTTTTTGCTTTTGCTCTTTTTGCTTCCTCTCCTTTCTTGAATGGGAAACCTAAGTATTCTAGGAAAGTTTTTGCTGAGTTTTTATCTTTTACGCTAGTTACAATCGTGATAGCTAGACCGAAAACATCTTTTAATTCTTCATCTGATGATTCTGGAAAAACTGAATTTTCTTTCATTCCGATCGTGAAATTACCCATGCTGTCGATAGCGTGTGTTGAAAGTCCTCTAAAGTCCTTTGTTCTTGGAAAAGCGATGTATACAAGCTTGTTTAGAAAATCAAACATTCTTTGTCCTCTAAGTGTAACTTGGTATCCTACTAGATCTCCTTCTCTTACTTTAAATGTTGCAACTGACTTTTTAGCCAATTTAAGCATTACTTTTTGTCCAGAAATCTTTGTAAGTCTGTCTTCTACAATTTTGTTTTTGTTTTTGTCTTTAAATGAACCTGTACCAGAACTCAAAACAACCTTCAAAACTTTTGGAGTTTGCATTTTGTTCTTAAGTCCCATTGTTCCTTTTAGGGCCTCAAAAGCTTTATTCTGTTTTTCTTTTAATGATATCATTTTGTTTTACGAAAATTATTTGTGTGCGGTAATCTATTAAATTTCTTTTCCGGTTTTTTTGTTAACTCTAACAAATTTGTCTCCGATAAGCTTTTTACCAACTCTTGCTCTCTTTCCTCCGACATTTATCATTACATTTGAGACATCGATAGGCATTGTTTTGTCTACAACCTGACCTTTTGCTCCAGATTTTTGAGCTCTTTGGTGTTTCTTGCTGATGTTTATACCTTCTACAAGTATTTTGTTTTTTGCAGGGTAAGCAACTAAAACATTTCCGGTTTTACCCTTGTCCTTTCCTGCTATAACTATTACATTGTCTCCTTTTT
>JAVHRR010000013.1:0-4163 GCA_036171775.1 Minisyncoccota bacterium | reverse complement strand
CCCGCCTACGCGGGAATGACACAGTAGCACCACTTTCTTCATTGCTTTTTCGCCCATAATATGCAACAATGTACACGTGGTTATATTAGCTATAGTTTTTATTTAAAGCTCTTAATTTTTACAAATTAATTGCAATAAATGGAAGCTTTTTTTAGTTATCCACAGTTATATATTTTGCTAGATATTCTAACAAGATATATAATACACAGTGAGATTTATTTAGTGCCCAAAAACACTGGATATTTCTCAGAAATTAGACTGCTGAAAGGCTGTCTAATCGGTTAATATGAAAGTATTAACCACGCGCAGAAATACTGAATCGGGCTTGCTCAAGCCCATTTGTCAGTGGTCGAGAACTTTGACAATTGAATACGTCAGAAATACAGAAAAGACAGTTTTAGTTTATGTCAGCTAACCCTTCTTTCTTGTGTCGAACTCATTCACTAAAAAACTTTCATCTGCTCAAGGTGATCGTGTGATTGAGAATATGGGCAAGAAGGGATAGTAGAAAGAAAGTCGTGTGCGCAATATGTCGGCCACATGGTATCTCGAAGTTTGTCGGAAGGTCATTCCACACTCTTCAATGAGAACAAAGATGTTCATCAGATTTAAATAAAAAAGTTTTTAGTCGAAACATTTTATTTTGCTCACGAATTAAATTTATTTTTAGTTCCGAAAGTTCACTGGTGAGAAAACGAAGTTAATTCTTTCCAACGTTATTAGTTTTTATTAGTTATGTTTAGGAAAGTTTTATCTTTATAAATAAAAAATTACAAATTAGATATGAGTAAAAAATTAATCGGTATCATTGCATCATTCGCATTGGTACTTTCAATGGTCGGTGCTAACGTAGCATCAGCTTTGACAGCAAGCGATGTCGCTATGCTACAAGCTGCAGGGATCATTTCAGCTGCACAAGCTGCAACCCTAACTGCTTCATTAACACCATCAGTTTCATCAAGTTACACATTCACATCAGACCTTAAATTAGGTTCAAGAGGTGATGCTGTTACAGCCTTACAACAAATGCTTATCGCTGGAGGATATATGCCTTCTGGTTATCCATTTGGTTACTTCGGTGGTTTGACAAAAGCAGCGGTAATAAAGTACCAATTGTCAAAAAACATCACACCTGCAGCAGGATACTTTGGTTCTAAATCAAGAGCAGTCGCAAATGCAGCTGCAGGTTCAGTACCAGGATCAGTAGTTTCAGGTCCAGTAGTTACTGGAACAGATCTAGTAGTTTCTTTGGCTCCAACATCACCTATGTCAGGTGCAGTAGTTGCAGGTCAAGCAATTGCAGATATGGTTGAATACACATTCACAAACAAATCAGCAGCTCCAGCTATTGTTACAAACGTAACATTGCAAAGAGGTGGTGTTTCAAACGATGCAGCTTTGACATCAGTTTACCTATACAATGGTGTAAACAGATTGACAGATGCAGCATCTATCTCAAACGGTAAAATATCATTCAATGCTCCAACAGGACTTTTCACAGTTCCAGCTGGTTCATCAATGGTAGTTGCTGTAAGAGCTGATATATTGGCTGGTTCAACATATAATGGTCAGATCTTTGTTATATCTCTTACAGATGTAGCAGCTTCTATACCAGATATGGGTTCATATCCAGTATCAGGTGCTCAACAAACAATTTCATCAGCAACATTAGGTACAGTAGCAGTTGCTTCATCATCACCTTCAACAACAAGCATCGATCCACAAAACGATTACGTTATGTGGCAAGGTACAATGTCAGTTGGAACAAACGATGTTTGGATGAAATCTTTAGCTTTAAGACAAATTGGATCAGTCTCAGCAGGAGATTTGAACAATTTCAGATTCTATGTTGATGGAATACAAGTTGGTGCCACATTGCAATCATACGATGCAAACGGTTACCTAACTTTTGATCTTTCAGCAAGCCCACTTAAAGTTGTTACAGGTTCACACATCATAAAGATGGTAGGAGATGTAATCGGAGGTTCTACAAAGAACTTCAGTTTCTCATTGAGACAAGCTTCAGATATCAACGTTGTAGATTCACAATTGAATGTAAACGTAATGCCTACAGCAGCTCAAACCTTCCCATTGACATCAGGAGTTCAATCAATAAGCGCAGGTACACTTACAATAGTAAAAGCAACAGATTCACCAGCAGGAAGCGCAACTTTGGCTTCAAACGGTGTTATCTTAGCCAAATTTACATTGAAAGCAGCCGGTGAAGCTGTTAAAATTGAAGATTTGACAGTTAAATATGCTGGAGCAAACGCAGGAGCATTGAGAAATGGTGCTTTGTTTGCAAACGGTAGCCAAATCGGAAGTTCTGCCGCTATAAGTTCTACAACTGCTGGTACCAAGTTTACTCTTGGATCATCGCTTGTAGTATATCCAGGTTCACCAGTTACACTTGAAGTAAGAGCAGATGTCGCTGTAGCTTCAGGAGTAGCAATTGCAAACGGAGACGCCATAACAATTTCATTGCTAGCTGGTGCTTCAAATGCAAATCTTCTAAAATCACTTGGTTATATAAACACTGGAGCAGCCACAGGTAACACACTTACAGTAATGGTTGGTTCATTGTCATTAACAAAGGTTACTGCTTATGCAAACCAATCAATCATAGCTCCTCAAACAGCTAAATTGATAGGCTCATACGCATTGACAGCTGGAACAACAGAAGATCTACTTGTAAATACAATTACAGTAAACTTCCTACAAACCGGCGCTTCATCATCAGCTACATCATCTATCACAGATTTGAAAGTTGTTGCTGGAATTAAGGAATACCAAAAATCTGGTGCGATAGCATCAGGAGACAATACGTACTCAGTAAACTACACATTAGCTGCTGGTCAAACACAGATAATAAATGTTTATGCTACTATTGCTTCAACTATAGGTGCAGCAGACGCTATAGTGTCAGGATTGAAAATTTCTGGTCAAACAGCAAATTCAATTCAGACAGTTACAGCACCTGCAGCTGACTATGTGGTAGGTCAAAAAGTATCTATTACAACAGGAGTTTTGACACCTTCAGCATATGCTGTAGCTGCAAGCTCTTCAGTAGTCGCAGTTCCTGGATCATTAGTCAAAGCAGGATCATTCAAGTTCGTTGCAACAGGAGATACATTTACAGTTGATGAGTTGACAGGATTTATTCCTGAAGCTGCAATCGGAAATGTTGCCTCAGTTGTTTACAAAATTGGTAGCTCAATCTTAAACGGTTCAGGTACTCCAATTGACGGTGTATCAGGTATTGCTACATCATCAGTTATGTTCTCAGTCCCTTCAAACGGACAAGTTATCGTAGATGCTTATTTGAATCTAAACAAAATAAGTTCAGCTGACGGTGCAACATCAAGTTCAAATGTTCTATTTGTACTTAATGGTTTTGAGAAAATTACATCAACAGGCGTTCCAACAGTAGTTGGAGGACAAGCCCTTGCTGGAAATACTCAATACGCTTACGCTTCAGTTCCTACAATTTCTAATGTAAATCTTCCAAGCACAGTTATAACTGGTGGAACACAAACACTTGCAAAAATTAACATTTCTGCAGATGCAGCAGGCGCAATTGATTGGAACTTTATAAAGTTCTCATTCGTTAAACCAGCAACATTAGGATTAGGTGCAGAAACAGGCGCAAACAATGGTTGGACATTGGTTGATTCTGCAGGTACATCAATCCCTGGTACATTTGCTTCATCTTCAGATCTAGCAACAACATCAGGTTTGACTACTGGTTGGGTCACGTTTACAGCAACAGCTCCACAAACCATATCATCTTCACAGGTATATAGTTTGAAGGCAGCTATAAACGGAACACCTTCAACAGGTCAATCAATCAGTACAAATATTGCTCAAGGTACAGCTGGACATATACAGTCAGCAACAGCCGCTCTAGCAGCATCAAATGCATCATTTGTTTGGTCAGATCTATCATTTGCTAATCACAGTGCAACAACACCAGATTGGAACAATGATGTCTTGATCAAGAACATCCCAACTGATTCACAAACACTACAATACTAACCACTTGTGATTCTATCTATAGGATTCGCTATAGAAGAATAGGTTAGGGAAAAGGCCGAACGCGAAAGCGTTCATGCGGATGTCCGAATAACGAATGTCTGAAGTATCTTTGGGGACGCACCGCTGCG
>JAVHRR010000012.1:0-18376 GCA_036171775.1 Minisyncoccota bacterium | reverse complement strand
GAAAGCAAGAGAAGTTACAAAAGCAACATTGAAAATGGTAAAAGAAAAAATGTTTTTGGATTATTTTGAAAAATAGTTTATCCCGAGGTTTAACCTCGGGATAAAAAAATCCACCCGTTGTCATCCGGGGGGATTTTTGTTTGGCTTTTGCCTAGTCGGTGTCATTGTCTCCGAGCACGGAAGCGCATGCAAATCCGAAATCAGTGAGTCTGTTGTTTTTCGACTTCGCCATGCGCGGCTTTATGTTCTGTTTTTTTCTTTTTGACACTTTGTGAACGATAGGTTTTTTAGTCATTTTTAACCTCCCGCGCATATCATATTATACTAATATGTAATAGTCAAGATGTTTTTTGGTTAACATAATTGTATAATTTACATGACTATGAAGCCGAAAACACGGTGGAGTTGGAAGAAGAAAACCTTAATTGGTGAGTAGACCTTCATTAATGAGTTCCCGTCAAAATTTTATTAAAAATTTTCTTCGGGCAAGGAAGTGAGGTGGCACCGCGAACTTGTTCGCCCTCGCAAAAATCGAAAATATTTTTCGGTTGTTGCGAGGGCGTTTTTGATTTTTCAGTAGTAAGAAAAATCACGTCGGAAGAATTTTTAAATATGGAATATTTTAAAATTTTCCAACGCAAACTTAATAGATAACAATAAAAAAATGCAAAGAACATATATTGGAGAATTAAATAAAAAAGTGGGTGAAGAAGTAAAAATCTGCGGATGGGTGGATGTTAGACGTGATCATGGAAAACTTATCTTCATAGATCTTAGAGACATGTCTGGAAAAGTTCAGATGGTTGCTTTGCCAAACCATACAGAAGCTCATACAGCCGCAAACACTGTCAGAAGTGAATGGGTTGTGGAAGTTACAGGAAAAGTAAACGCTCGTCCAGAAAGAATGGTGAACAAAGATGAAGCAAACGGAGCAGTTGAAATTGAAATGCTTTCGCTTATTGTTTTAAACGAAGCCATCACTCCAGCTATTGATGTTCGTTCAGACGGCCATGATATCGGTGAAGATGCTCGTTTGAAATACAGATATTTGGATCTTAGAAGACCAAGAATGCAAAAGAATATTCGAAACAGAGATAAAGTAATGTTACTTACAAGAAATTTATTAAAAGCAGAAGGTTTTTGTGAAATTGAAACCCCAAATCTTACTATAGCGACCGCCGAAGGCTCCAGAGACTTTATTGTGCCTTCAAGACTAGAACCCGGAAGTTTTTATGCACTTCCACAATCTCCCCAACAATACAAACAACTTCTAATGGCATCGGGTTTTGAAAAATATTTTCAATTTGCAAGATGTTTTCGAGATGAAGATTCAAGAGGCGATAGACAGCCAGAATTTACTCAGATGGACTTAGAAATGAGCTTTGCTACCGAAGAAGACGTCATGAATGTGAATGAAAAAGTTATTATTGAAGTTGTTCAAAAACTTTATCCTCATAAGAAAATTCAGCAGATCCCTTTCCCAAGAATTCCTTATAAAGAAGCTATGGAAAAATATGGTTCAGACAAACCAGACATAAGAACAGACAAAAATGATCCAAACCTTTTAGCTTTTGCATGGGTTGTAGATTTTCCAATGTTTGAAAAGACAGAAGAAGGGAAGTGGACATTTACACACAATCCTTTTTCATCTACGAAAGTTGAATCAATGGGCGATCTTATGAATAAGACAAATATTGAAAAAATAATGGCAGCTCAGTACGATATTGCATTAAATGGTAATGAAATGGGCGGAGGAAGTATTAGAAATCACAAGCCAGAAGCTTTGAGAAAGGTTCTTGAAATAATGGAATTTACTGATGAGAAAATTGAGAGAGAATACGGTCATATGTTAAAAGCTTTTGAAACAGGAACTCCACCTCATGGAGGTATTGCCTGGGGTCTTGATAGAATGATTATGATTCTTGAAAATGAGCCAAACATTCGTGAAGTTATAGCATTTGCAAAGACTGGAGAAGGAAAAGATTTAATGATGAACGCTCCAGGACAAGTATCTGCAGAACAATTGAGAGATTTGAGAATTGAAATAAAGAAAAAGACCAAGTAACCTATCGGGCTGTAAATTAGTTGTGTCATTCCCGTGCAGACGGGAATCCAGGATTAGTTCAATTCAACACTAGATTCCCGCCTACGCGGGAAGGACAAAAAAATAAAAATAAAAAACATGACAGATTGCATATTTTGTAAAATTATCAAAAAAGAAATACCCCATCATAAAATTTGGGAAGATGATAATTATATTGCATTTTTGGACAACAGCCCGATCGCTCCCGGCCACACACTTGTAATGCCCAAAAAACATTCTGATTATATTTTTGATCTAAAAAATGATGAATATATTGAGTTAATGTTAACTTCAAAGGAAGTAGCAAATATATTGAAAGAAAAATTAAGCTCAAAAAGAATTTGCGTTATTGTCGAAGGATTTGCTGTTCCTCACGTACACATTCATTTGGTCCCCACAAATAAGCCAAGTGATTTTGATCAAAAAAATGCAAAACCAGCATCAAAAGAAGAACTGGAAAGAGTAACTGAAAAAATCTTGAAGTAATAACGTGAGTGGACATATTCGCGCGAATAGTAGAATAATTAAATAGTAATCACAAAATGGAAAATAATCAATTTAAAATTAAAACAGAAGTTTTTGAGGGGCCAATGGACCTTCTACTTTCACTTATAGAAAAGAGAAAGCTTCTTGTCAATGATGTTTCTTTAGCTAAAGTAACTGATGATTTTATTTCTTATCTTCAGAATAGGGAAGCGTATTCAATAAAAGATACTTCAGATTTTTTGTTGGTGGCATCAACACTTTTACTTATCAAATCAAGATCGCTTATACCATCACTCAATCTTTCTGAGGAAGAAAAGACAGATATTCGTGATTTAGAACTAAAACTAAAGATTTATAAAAAAATAAAAGAGCTTAGTATATTCATAAAAAGTAATTTCGGTAAAAAAATTATTTTCTTTCCCAACGCAAGAAAGGCTGAGCCGGTTTTTTCACCAAGTCCAGAAATGAATAAAGAAAACATTTCAAAAGCGATTTTTGAAGTAATTAAAAATCTTCCTAAATTTGATATAAAACCCAAATTGAAAGTCACTAAGGTTATTAGTCTTGAGGAAATGATTACAAACCTTACGAAGAGAGTTCAGTCATCTCTTAAAATGAGCTTCAAAGACTTTTCGGGTATTGGTAAAGCTGAAAAGGTCAACGTGATAATAAGCTTCCTTGCTATGCTAGAGCTTGTAAAACAAGGTATAATAGAAGTAAATCAGAAGGAGAAGTTTGATGATATACATATGGAGACGAAGCATGTGGGGACGCCGGCGTATTAAATGTAAAGATAAAAGAGCAAAAAGTAAAATTAATTCAGCCTAAAACATTTTGATTACAAATGTTCGGCCAACGAAAACAATGGAAGAAACAAAAATACAATTAAATAAAAATAGTTTAGAAAAACAATTAGAGGCTGTTCTTTTTTGGAAGGGCGAACCAGTTTCTATAAAAAAACTTTCTCAAATATTTTCAAAAACAGAAGAAGAAATTTCAGCGTCTTTAATAAATCTTGAAGCGAGCTTACTGGGTAGAGGTATTGTCTTGGTCACCAAAGAAGACGAAGTCACGCTCGGAACATCAAAAGAAACTTCAGAACTTATAGAAAAACTTACAAAGGATGAGCTGATAAGAGATTTGGGTAAGGCTGGACTTGAAACACTTTCAATTATTATTTATCAAGGCCCGCTATCGCGTGCAGAGATCGATTATATTAGAGGTGTGCAATCAAACTTTATTTTAAGAAACTTAATGATAAGAGGTTTGGTTGAAAAGATTTCAAATCCAAAGGACCAGAGAAGCTTTTTATACAAACCGACTTTTGAAATGCTTAGTTTTATGGGTATTACAAAAATAGAAGATATGCCAAATTACACTTCAGCTCGTGAGGAGATAGAAAATTATAAGAACGCTCAGCCGCAAGTAGAAGATGAGCAAAAGCAGGATCAAGTTCAAGCGATAAAAGATTTAGAAAGTGAGATGGAAACACCGAAAGACAAGATTTCAGATTCCGAATAACACATCATATGGATTTTAAGACTTTTTTAAAAGAGAATAGGGATTTTATTATTGTAGCTACTTTTGCTTCGTTTTTTATATATGTATATTTTTTGCCACAAAAAATAAATGAACAAGTCGGCACGCCAATCATAAATGATCAAATTATTGTAGAAAAAAAACCAGACTATCAGCCAGTATTAGATAGTATAGTGGCGAAGTCATTTTATGTATATGATATTTTGAATAGTAAACCTATATTTTCAAAAGAAGAACATTTGAAGTTGCCTTTGGCTTCAATCACCAAGCTTATGTCAGGGATGGTCATTATTGATGTTATGCCAGAGACTACAGAGGTTGTTATAAGAAGTGAGGACATATCACAAGAAGGAGATAGCGGACTTACTGTAGGTGAGAAATGGAACTTAAAGGAGCTGATGGACTATAGTTTGATGACATCTTCAAATGACGGTATGCATGCCATTGCTTCTACATTTGATTATTACCAAGCTGTAAACAATATTAGTATTTTGAAAGCCATGAACCAAAGAGCCGAGACTTTGGGTTTGAAAGATACAATTTTTATAAATGAAACCGGTCTAGATATAGATGGAAACATGGCAGGCGCATACAGTTCTGCTGCCGACGTTGCAATACTATTTGAAAATATTATAAAAAATAATCTTGGTTTGATATCAAGTACAAACAAACAAGATGAAAGTTTCATTTCTGAAAGCAATATTAAACACGAAGCGACAAATACAAACATTTCAGTAAATAAAATATCTGGTTTACTAGCTTCAAAGACAGGGTTTACAAATCTTGCCGGGGGAAACCTAGCAATAGTATTTGATGCTGGTTTTATGCACCCAATAGTCATTGTTGTACTTGGATCAACGATAGACGGCAGATTTACCGATGTATTAAAACTAGCTAGAATAACATCAGAAAAACTTTCAGAATAATTCACCCGTTAAAGTTTTTGCCAACGTTTGTTAAAATTATATTACAAGACCATCACTTATAAATGGGCAATATGTTATAATTACCGACAATTATGATAGTCGAAACAAACAATTTTATTGGCAAAAATTTTCTCGGGTAAATGTCATCAAACAAAAAAAAAATTGATAAAGTTTTCTTAGGCACAGCCATCACTCTTTTGGTTATAGGTTTTATCATTTTTATTTCAGCTTCGATGGGAATATTGGCAAAAGACAGCGCTCAGTTTACCTCGATTGTTTCAAAACAAATATTTTTCGGACTTGTATTTGGTTCAATTGCCTGTTTTATATTTTCGAAAATTGATTATTTATTATTTAGGAAATATGCGCTGCTTATTTTGATAGGTTCTATTATTTTAACCTCGCTCGTTTTTATACCGGGTTTGGGTACAGATTTGAACACTTTCGCTCGAAGATGGATTTCAATTTTTGGATTTACTTTTCAACCAGTTGCAGTATTAAACATAGGAATAATCATATATTGGTCCGCATGGCTTTCTTCTGTTAAGGAAAAAGTTTCTACTTTCAAATACGGTTTTATACCTTTACTCGCAATCATTTCTATTGCTGGTGGCCTTTTGCTAAGCCAGCCAGACACAGATTCATTCATTGTCCTTTGTACGACTTGTGTTGTTATGTTTATTGTAGCGGGTGGAAGAAAAAGATATGTTGGAGTACTCTTTGTTTTAGGATTGATTTGTTTAGCAATTTTGGCTATGAACAGGCCATATGTAATGTCCAGAATTAGTACTTTTATGCACCCAGGAGACAATTCTCAAACTTCAGGTTATCAAATACAACAGTCTTTAATCGCGGTAGGTTCTGGTCAAATATTTGGCAAGGGTTTGGGACAAAGCATACAAAAATATAAATTTTTACCAGAATCTATTAGCGATACTATTTTTGCGGTTCTTGCAGAAGAGGGAGGGTTTGTTTGGTGTGTGATCGTGATAGTTATTTTTATTTTTTTTGTTTTTAGAGGATTTAGGATTGCGATAAGATCTCCCGATACTTTCGGTGGACTTTTAGTGGTTGGAATTGTTATACTTACAATACTGCAGTCTTTTACAAATATAGCTTCAGTACTAGGAATAATACCTTTTTCAGGTTTGCCACTAGCATTTTTTAGTCAGGGAGGAACAGCAATGCTTATGGTACTGGTTCAAATCGGTATAGTTTTGAATGTGTCAAAGTCAGGCAAATTTTTTAAAGTATAATTCACCCGCTAAAGTTTTTGCTAATGTTTGTTAAAAATTAATTAAATATACAAAATCATGAAAATAGATAAAATCAGCTTAAAACAATTTGTTGTAATGTCGAAACAAACAATTTTTATTAACAAAAATTTTCTCGGGTAAATGAAAATACTTTTAACAGGTGGAGGTACAGGGGGTCATTTTTATCCCCTTATAGCAGTGGCCGAGTCAATAAACAAAATTGTAAAAGAAGAAAAGCTTTTACCGGTCAAACTTTACTACATGTCAGATTCGCCACATGATGCCGATATGCTTATGGAAAATAATATTGAATACATAAACATTTCAGCGGGGAAAGCTAGAAGATATTTTTCTATCTTAAATTTTTTTGATGTTTTTAAAACATTTTTTGGAATAATAAGCGCCACTTTAAAAGTTTTTAACATGTATCCCGATGTTATTTTTAGTAAGGGGGCATATTCTAGTTTTCCAGTTCTTGTTGCTGCAAAATTATTGAGAATTCCTGTTATTATTCATGAGTCCGACAGTGCACCAGGAAGAGTAAATCTTTGGGCGGGTAAATTTGCAAAAAGAGTCGCCGTTTCTTACCCAGAGGCAGTAAAATATTTCGATGCATCGAAAGTTGCTGTTACAGGCAATCCCGTGAGAAAAAATATTGAAATGTTACAACAAAGAGAAACTTCAAGACAATATTTAAATTTAACTGAAAATATTCCTACATTACTTGTTTTGGGGGGTTCACTTGGAGCAAGAATTATTAATGATCAAATTCTTACAATACTACCAAGCTTAGTTGAAAAATATTATGTTTTGCACCAAACAGGCAAAGCTAACATTAAGGAAGTTGTATCTACCGCAGACGTTGTTTTGACCGACAATAAATTTAAAAACAGATATAGAACTTTTGATTACTTAAACAATCTTGATATGAGCATGACTGCCGGTGCCTCAGACCTTATCGTCTCGAGAGCTGGTTCAGCAATATTTGAAATAGCACATTGGGGTATTCCTAGTATTATTATTCCTATTACAGACTCAAATGGAGATCACCAGAGACAAAATGCATACAATTATGCACGTTCCGGAGGTGCCGTGGTCATAGAAGAGTCAAATCTATCACCAAACATTTTGCTTTCAGAAGTAAGCAGAATTATAGAAGATAAAAATTTATCTAATAAGATGAGCGAAGGTGCTAAAAGCTTTATTAAAACAAACGCATCGGATTTAATCGCAAGAGAGATTGTTAAAATCGGATTGCAACATGAGAAATAGCGGATACGAATGTCGTACGAATTTTACGAATAAATAATACAAGAATAAATTAATATAATGAGTACAAACAATGATAAAAAAATAATAGCGAGATTTCCACCTTCACCGACAGGTTGGTTTCATATTGGTAACGCAAGAACTGCTTTATTTAATTATTTTTTTGTAAAACAAAACAATGGCGAGCTTCTTTTCAGACTTGAGGATACTGACAAAGAAAGATCAAAAGATGAATATTCAAACGACATAATTGAAGGTTTAAAATGGCTTGGTATCAATATTAATTTTAGTAATGTTTATAAACAATCAGAACATGGAGAGACTTACAAAAAATATATTGAGAAATTAATTGCTGAAGATAAAGCATATATTTCAAAAGAAGAAGTTAAGGAAGAAGGCCAAAGAGCTGAAGTAATTCGACTTAGAAATCCAGGGAAAAAAGTTGCATTTCAAGACATGATAAGAGGGGAAGTGGTTGTTGATACCACAGAGCTTGGAGATTTTGTCATAGCTAAGAGTATAAATGAGCCAATATACCACCTAGCTGTTGTCGTGGACGATTTTGAAATGGGCGTAAACCATGTGATAAGAGGAGAAGATGGAATATATAATACACCAAGACAAATACTTATACAGGAAGCCATAGGGGCTCCAAGACCTATATATGCTCACATGCCGTTCATTTTGAATGAAGATAGATCTAAACTTTCAAAAAGACAACAAGGCGAACTTGTATCTTTAAAATATTACAGAGAACAAGGATATCTTCCAGAAGCTATGGTAAACTTTCTTGCTTTCATGGGCTGGAACCCAGGTGATACAACAGAAATAATGTCGATGGACGAAATAATTAAAAAGTTTGACATTATGAAAGTTCAAAAAGCTGGTGCGGTATTTAATAATGAAAAATTGCTTTGGATTAATAAGGAATATATTAAAAGATTGCCAAAAGAAAAAGTGATAGATGAAATTAAAAAAAGATTCCCAGAAAATTGTCAGAATACAAATATAATTGAGAAAATATACACCACAATCGCAGAAAGAATAAATGTTTTTTCTGATATCAATAAAATGGTAGCCGATGGAGATATACAATATTTTTTTGAAGCGCCAAAATTATCACAAGAAATGATTATTTGGAAAAAAGGCGGGACGATTGAACAAGCAAAAGAATATTTAACGCGAGTTGTGGACATTTTGCTCGAAGTTCCTGAATGTGATTTTGGTATAGAGTCTACTAAAGAAAATTTGATGAAATTTGCTGAGGAAAAGGGTAAAGGAAATGTTTTGTGGCCATTAAGAGTGGTTTTGTCAGGTAAAGAAAAATCTCCAGATCCATTTACGTTATTGTCTCTTTTTGGCAAAACAGAATCTTTAAAAAGAATTCAAAACGCAATAGATTTTATATAGCCAATTGTTTTGTTTAGTTTAATATTCTATAAATAAAATGCATTTTAGCAAAAATACAATTCAATTTTTAAAAAGGGGAGTTGTTTTTGCCTTTTTTACTATTTTTTTATCTTCACCATTTAGCATAATACACGCTGCTACAGTTGATGAACTGAATGAACAGATAGCTAAAATTACCGAGACAAAAAGACAGCTTGAAGAAGAAATCGCTACATATGAAGTTCAAATAAAAGATATAGGAGAACAAGCATCAACTCTAAAAAACACAATTAAGGCTTTGGACACAACAATAAAGAAAAATGCTTTAGATATTAAACTTATACAAAACAACATAGACTCAACACAGCTTCAGATCAAAGAATTGGCTATTAACATAAATAAAAATATAAATAAAATAAATAATGGAACCGAAGCGATATCTTCGTTATTAAGTGAGTTAAATGCTTACGATAACACTTCATTTATAGAAAATCTTTTACTTTATAACGACCTTTCTGAGTTTTGGAACCAACAGCAAAATATTTATATTATTCAAAATCAAATTGCAGAAAAAATTGAAGAAACAATAGACGCCAAAGTCGTTTTGGAAAGCACCAAAGAAAAAACAGAAAAAAAGAAAAATGATTTATTAAAATTAAAATCTAATCTTCTTGATAAGACAAAAGTATTAGATATTACAAAAAAAGAAAAAAATAAATTGCTTGCTGACACACAGAATTCTGAGGCAAGTTATAAAAAAATATTGGCAGAAAAAAAAGTTTTAGCTGATGCTTTTGATAAAGAACTTGAGATGTTTGAGTCCGAGCTGAAGTTCGCAATTGACCCAAGTAGTATCCCACCATTTCAAAAAGGTATTTTGTCGTGGCCACTTGCTTCTGTATTTATTACTTCTACTTTCGGTCCAAGATGGGGAAGACTTCATAATGGCGTTGATTTCAGAGCATCAATCGGGACAGACATTAAAGCCGCTTTATCTGGAATAGTCAGAGGAACTGGTGACACTGATACTGTATGTCGCGGAGCATCTCTTGGTAAATGGGTGTTTATAGAGCATGGAAATGGACTGTCTACGGTATATGCTCATCTTTCTTTGATAAAAGTAACGGCAGGACAGACGGTGTCTACAGGACAACTTGTTGGTTTTTCTGGAAATACCGGTGCAAGCACAGGCCCGCACTTACATTTTTCAGTGTATGCAACACAAGGTGTAAGAATAATGGATTACAAAAGTAAGGTGTGCAAAGGTACCTACACAATGCCAGTGTCAGATTCAAAAGGATATTTAAATCCAGCTCAGTATCTTCCTTCACTTTTAAAAATATGATAAAATAATAGGGAAGTTATTTAATTTAATATTATTACAATGACAAACATAAAATTTGATCAAAAAGGATTAATAAAAGCTATTTTTGTTATAGTTATCGCACTCATTGTTTTGGGTTATTTTGGATTTAACATCAGCGATATTATAAGTGGTCCAACAGTCCAAGCAAATTTAAGTTCAGCGTGGGATTTTGTATCAAAAATTTGGAATAATTATTTGTTAGCCCCATGTCTTTATGTTTGGAACAAATTTGTTATAGGAATTATTTGGCCAATCATTCAGTCCAGTTTACCCCCAAAGTAGTTTTCAATGATACAAACATCATCTAAAAAGACCCATTGAGGGTCTTTTTAAGTGATAAATGGCATGTTTAAGACAAATGCTGGATGAGGTTATTTAAACACATTTATATATCAAATTTGTCGAATGAAGTTAACAAAAATATTTTTGCATGACATTAACTTATAAATATTTATTCATTATTAAAAGATTCTTTAATCAGGGAAGACACTGAGATAGAAAGACAAGAATCAGATGTAATCAAGGCCCGTATAATAAGGGTTAGGTTATATATACAGTGTCGCAAAGATATATTGTGCGACACATCTATAATATACAAACCTCTTATTCCCTATGCGGTATTCATAACTAAAACAAAAAACACCCGGAATAAATTCCTGGGTGTTTTTTGTCTTGTTAATGATAATTATTTAATTGCTACTAGATCATCTGGAACTGGGTCTACACCTTCTTTCCAACATTTTGATGATGACAGCCAAGGCTTTGAACCTTCTTTCTCGTATAGGTATTTGGCATAAGCCATGTTACCTTCTACTGTCTCTATGTCGTATCCTAATTCGTCCGACTTAACTCCGTGATAATATCTATTTATCTGCATAAGGCCCAAATCGCTTTTGTTAACCTTACCTTTAAGTATATTACCTTTGGTATCAAATTGTCTGAACTGAGATTCACATCTGGCTATATCTACAAGGATTGGATAATCCTTAAAATATACTTTTGCTTTTTGTTCTAGTTGCTTCCTTGTAGGAAGTTTGTTCTCTACTATTACCTCTTCTTTTCTTATAGAAACACCTGGAGCTGTTGTCGTAGATATAGTATCTGCGTTAGCTACTGTCGGTGCGCCGTAAATCGAAGAAAATACAAATAAAGACGTTGTTATTATTTCAATCATATATAAAATCAGAGATGTCTCTGATTCTTATATATAGTAGCATGTTAGGTTTTATAAGTCAATAGCTAGGCCATCTATTTACCTCTACGTCAAACAACAAAATATGGCTCTGTTGAGCCACATTTATCTTGATTTTGACCATATTATATGGTCTAGTTTTTTGACAGTTTTTAAACTATCGTGTTCTTATAGCCAAGGTATAGGAAAATTTTCAAATTCTGGTAATAGTTTCTTGTCATAAGGAACTTTTGGGATTTTTTGGAACACGAGAATACATTGAAGTGTTAAAACTGGGAATATAATGCGCGGTCGCGCATTATATTCCCAGTTCTAGCTTATTTTAAGGCTTCAATAACGTCTTGAAGTGTTACTTTTTTGTCGTGGTTTTTATTATCTGCACCCCAACAACGTCCAGAACCAAACGAGTATGTATCTTCTCCTTTAATATTTTCCTTAAGTTTGTTCACGATTTCAGTAGTTACGTTTTGTACGCTAATTTTTTCTCCATCCCCAGTGCTTATAATCATGGGTATAGTATCGGCATTATTATAGATTGAGACTTCTGAAATAGCACTTCTCATATCTCCCCCATGTTTAGATTGAATAATCAAATAGCCATTCCATTCCGTGCGGTTTTTCCAGTCTTCTTCAGCGGTTGCTAAAACTTTCGCAAAATCAGGACGTGTAGCAGCAGTAATTTCTCGTTGCATTTTATAAACGAGATTCATTTCTTCTTGAGTGTAGTTTGCTTCTCGTAGGCCTTGGACATATCTAGCATCCATTATTCCGATTCCACGTATTGTTTTTGGATCAAACCCCCAAGTTTTAATTTCGTCATCACTAATATTGGCCAAAGTTATAAATTGTTCCAGTGAACTTGGTTTTCTAGTATTTGTTATTGGATCTATTAATCTATCAATGTCATTGTATGTATGATGATCAATTATCTTAACAATGAATCCCCTTTTTCTTAGTTTTTCTTCTTTTTCGATTCCCGGAGTTTCAACTATCCAGATTTCAGATTTACCAAAACTTATTAATTTGGAGTCGAGATCAGGTTCCAATTCTAATTTTGCTCCGTGAGGTTGTTCTGAACGAATAATAGCTATCCCAGCTTTTTCAGCAAGTGCAAGAATCGTGTGAGCCTCAGAGTCGTTGTCTGGACATAAAAGGACTACACTAGATCTATTATTTATACCTTCATTATTTACTGACATGTTTATATTATATATGATATTTATTTTAACCCAACACAGCCAGTTGCTGGAGTAAGTCCTACCGCTTTTGCTTCTTCAATACTATTAAACCAAACCTTATTTTCTTCTTTTATCCTAGAAACGCCTGTGCACCAAGGGTAGTAATATTTTGTCCCAGTTCTCGATGCAACCACCAGGCTCTTAGAAACATTATCTGTTGGAACGGCACCATATTTATCGGTTTGAGTAATATATGTGATGTCAGTGGCCTCTAATACTGTCGAAAGCATGTATTCCTTCGTCTTTAATATGGATATTGGCGTTTTGTTCTTCTCATAGGCAGATAGTTTACCTAGTCCAAAGGATATAGTGCCAACTAGTATTATTATTAGGATAATGTACAAATCATCCTTAATTTTCATGCCTTTTTCTTGACCGTAGGCTTTATCCTTAATATCGGCAAAGAATAGCTTGATTTTTTCGTAAAAATATTTTATACTCATGTGACTGTTATTGTATCAGAAATCTCTACGAAAAGGGATCATTAATCAAATCAAAATAATAAAATGGCACATAAAAAAGCTGCAGGTTCGTCAAAAAACGGAAGAGACTCGGGTCCAAGATACCTTGGGGTTAAAATCAATGATGGAGAAATGGCCAAAGTTGGACAAATAATCTTAAGACAAGCTGGAAGAGATACTATCGCTGGAAAAAACATTGGTGTTGGTAAAGACCATACATTATTTGCTATGAAAGATGGAATAGTTGAATACAGCACAAAAAGAAAAGCAAATTTTGACTCAACAACAACAAGAAGAAATATAATAAACATCAACTAAACAAAAAATCCGCTATAAGCGGATTTTTTGTTTAGTTGGATTTATGATATACACAAAGACGGGGCCGTACGGCCCCGTCTTTGTGTATATATTATTCCTGAATCTTAAATCATGAATCTTGAATCAGCCTAAACTGGTTTAACGTTAATCTTTAGTTTGTATTTTTCACCTTCTATTTTTGATTCTATAACATGATCGCCCATTTCTTTTAGCGGCTTTTCCATTTCAAAGTGTTCTGAAGAAAGTATAACTCCTGTTTCTTTTTTAAACTCTTCAATAATTTGTTCAACATGTATTCCAGCAAAAAGATGTCCTTTTTCATTTACTTTTCCGCTCAAGTGAAGTTTGCCATCTGGAAGCTTACCAACGGCGTACTCAAAAGCCTTTTTAAAATCTTCTTTTAGAAGCGCGTCTTGTTTTTTCTTGGCCTCAATTACTTTTATATAGCTAGAAGTTGCTTGTACTGCAATCCCGTTTGGTATAAGAGAATTTAAAGCATAGCCGTCTGCTACATCCTTGATCTCATATTTTCTACCAATTTTCTTTACATCTTTCAGAAGTATTATTTTCATTATGATACGAATATTATGCGAATAATACGAATGTTTACGAATAACTAATTCGCACATCCGTAAGCAGATATTATCACGTATGACATTTTTTGTCATATTTTGTTATGTTTGTATTCTAAAAAGCTAACAAGCTATTTCCTACAAGCTATTTAAGTATCTCTAAAGCCTTGTCCATTTGTGGATCCTTTTCTGCTTTTAAGTCCTCTGCTGTGATTTTCACTTCATAATCTGGAGTAAGTCCCCCATCAGAAATTGATATTCCGTTTGGTGTAAGCCATCTTGCTATTGTTACCTTAAGAGAAGTATCTGGCGTTATCTTTATAAGTTCTTGAACAGATCCTTTTCCGAATGTCTTTGTCCCAACAATCTTGGCTATTTTATGTTCTTGCAATGCTCCTGCAAGAATTTCTGATGCAGATGCGGAACCGCTATCAGCCAAAATAATCATTTGTAATTTGCTGGTAAAAATATCATAACCTCTGCTTCGGTACACCTGCTCTTCTATGTTTGGACCAAAATTTTCTTTAACAACTGTTTTTCCTAAAGGCAAGAACCAGCTAGCCATGTCTACTGCAGATTCTAAATATCCGCCAGGATTTCCTCTAAGATCTAAAACCAACTTAAATTTTCCTGATTGAACAAATTCTCGAAGCGCCATTCTAAATTTGTCAGATGATAAAGCATAAAAATTATAAAGTTTAATTATAAATACTTCACCTTTGATTTCTGTATCCGCTGTAGGTACATCAATAATTCCTCTTGTTATTTTTATTTCAACTGGTAAAACAGACCCTTCTCTCGCAAAGGTAATCACCACATCTGTGCCGGCCTTCCCTCTTATAAGTTTTACTGCTTCATCAACAAGCATTCCACTGGTTGTTTTTCCATCGATTGTGAGAAGAACGTCTCCTTTCAATACACCGGCTTTATAAGCCGGAGTTCCTTTTAGTGGTGCAACTACCACAATATTTTTGTCTTTAATTGCCAACTCCATTCCTACGCCTTCAAAATTACCGCTTATATCACCTTCAAAAGACTTACTTTCAACAGGTGGCATAAAAACAGTATAGGGATCTCCGTATGCTGCAGTAAGACCCTCGATCGCACCCCAAAGTTTGTCTGAGTCATCAATTTTCTTGGCGTCTTTGTGCGTATAAACGAATTTTTGATCTAAAATTCTCCAAGCACTCCAAAATACATCCATATTTGCCGTTGAGGTAGAAAGAGATGAATTTTTTGCAAATGAAGGTTCTTTATAGTTCAAATCACTACCAGATTTACCAGAATAAACACCAAATCCAAAAGATACGGCTATTAAAATTATTGTTATTAGAACTACTTTATAGTTTTTTAAATTATTATTCATGTTGTTTACCCAAGAAAATTTTTGGTGATGAAAATGTTATTGTTTTATAAGCCTAAATATCTAAATTTTAATCACACTTTAATTTACAAGCGTGACAAAGTAAAAAGCATTTTCAATAACGTCAACAAAAACTTTAACGGGTTAATTATCTCAAAAAACTTCACTCATGTCCAACTTGCAGTCTATTGTTATAGTTTTGAATAAACTATATAATATTAGTACAAGACAAATATAATTTATTAAGATTTAAAAGAGACTTAAATGATAAAAAAATATAAAAATAATGCAATTACTTGGGTTGATGTAGAAGATCCAACTACAGATGAAGTTAGGACTTTAATGGATGAATATAATATAAATCCTGATATTGCACGCGAGCTACAACTTCCAACATATAAAGAGAAAATCTTGCCTTATAAAGATTATTTATATTTAGTTTTGCATTTTCCTGCACTTCGCCATACACACAAAGACGAAACAACAGAACAAGAAATAGACTTTGTTGTCGGCAAAGATTTTGTTATTACGACTAGATATGAACCGATAGACGCGCTTGAGAGATTTTCCAAAACATTTGAGCTCAACAATATTCTTCAAAAAGGCTTGATGGAAGATAATGCCGGATACGTTTTGTATTACATGATTAAAGAGCTTTACAGAGCAATGTCAGACGAAGTTGATAGTATCAATGATACATTAAAACAAGTTGAGAAAAATATATTCAAGGGCAAAGAAAAAGAAATGGTTACAGACATTTCTAAGGCCAACAGGGACCTTATTAGTTTTAACCACACCATTCTTACGCACAGAGACGTTCTGACATCGCTAAGGGATGCTGGTGCAAAATTGTTTGATAAAGGATTTGTTGAAAATCTTTCAAAAATAATAAACGAATATCACAGAATTGAAAAAAGCCTCATCAACAATATTGATTTTTTAAGAGAGCTTAGAAACACAAACGACTCTCTTTTGGCCTCTAAACAAAGCGAAACGATGAAATTGCTTACCGTGATAACTTTCATAGCGCTTCCCTTTTCTATTGTTACAGGTTTTTTCCAAATGAATGCTGTTCACACTCCACTTATTGGAAGGCCGGATGATTGGCAGATTATAGTCACCACCGAACTTACAGCAGTATTGATATTTTTTATATTTGCCAAATTAAGAAAGTGGATATAAAGATAATTATTAAAATTAAAGAGTAAAAAGCAAAAATAAATTCATGTTTAATTTTTTAGGAATATTTAAAAACAATAGTAAAGAATTTCCCATTCACCTTTACGATACTCTTTCTCGAAAAAAGGTTATTTTTAAACCATTAAAAAAAGACAAATTATCGTTCTATCAATGTGGGCCAACAGTATACTGGACTCAACACATAGGAAACATGCGCGCTATGGTTCTAGCCGACTTTATTGACAGGACTTTTAAATATTTGGGATACGACGTAAGGTTCGTTAGAAATTATACGGATGTTGGGCACCTAACATCTGATGCTGAAACTGGTGAAGATAAAATGGAGATTGCTTCCAAGCGCGAACATGCTTCTCCAAAGGAAATTTCTGAAAAATATATAAAAATATTTGAGAATGACGTAAAGGAGCTCAATACCCTTTCGCCTGACTTTAAACCTAAGGCAACCGAATATGTTAAAGAAATAATATCAATGGTTCAAATACTTCTCGACAAAGGTTTTGCATATTCTACTGATCTTGCAATATATTTTGATATTTCGAAAGTAAAAGATTACACAAAACTTTCTAAACAAAATCTTGAAGAAAATATTTCAGGTGCAGGCTTTGCTGATGTAGAAGATCCACAAAAGAAACATCCAGCAGACTTTTCTGTTTGGTTTTTTAAAGCCGGTAAGCATGAAAAAGCATTACAGTATTGGAAGTCACCTTTCAAATCCTCTCTCGTAAAAGAAGGCGAAGGCTTCCCTGGCTGGCACATAGAATGTTCTGCAATGATAAGAAAGCTATTGGGCAAAACAATCGATATTCACATGGGAGGAATAGAACATATCCCTGTTCATCACACAAATGAAATTGCTCAAAGCGAAGCTGTAAATGGCGTTCCACTTTCTAACTACTGGATACACAACGAATGGCTCGTTACAGACAATAGTAAAATGGCAAAATCTGAAGGAACAAGTTTTAGTCTAAGTGACATCAAAGAGAAGGGTTTTAATCCTTTAGCTTTACGTTTTTTCTTTATGCAAGCACATTATAGATCTCGTCAAAACTTTACATTTGAAGCTCTTGAGGCGGCTCAAAATGGATACAAACATTTGTTAAACACAGTTCAATCACTTGGAGATAAGGTGGGTAAAATTGATGAAAGTTTCAAAAAATCTTTTTCAGAAAAAATGGCAGATGACTTTAATACTTCTCAAGCTCTCGCCACATTGTTTGAAATGCTTAAGTCAAATATTTCTAATGCTAACAAACTTGCTACAGCGTTGGACTTTGATAATGTTTTGGGATTAAACCTAAAAAAGTCATTTAATATGAAAATTGAAATACCTATTGAGGTCAAAAAACTTGTTGAGGAAAGAGAAGTTGCCAGAAAAGATAATAACTGGGGAAAATCCGATGAATTAAGAGACAAAATAAAGGAATTGGGCTATGAAGTTAAAGATACTTTAGAAGGATCTAGAATAATAAGGATATAATTTTAAAAAATATAAATTTTAATTTTAAGAAATTATTTGAAAAAGAAGTTGGCATTTTTAAGAATCCATTTTTACGAGCGGTTCAATTATTATTATTGTTTGTCATTATTATATTTATACTTGTAACTTATAAAACAAATTTTGTAAGAAAGTATTTAATGAACATACCGGATTCTGAAGTACAAAATATATTAAATCCTCAAAATAGGTAGAAAAATACGGGTTCGGGCGACGCCCGAAC
>JAVHRR010000011.1:0-4370 GCA_036171775.1 Minisyncoccota bacterium | reverse complement strand
TGCTTGGCAAGGAAACCCCGGGCGCAGCGTAGCGGAGCCCGGGGAGGAGGTCATTCTTTGTGTGATACGAATATCATTCGAATGTTACGAATGAGCTACAAATAATTTAATTATATTTTTATTTTATGTATTTATCTTGTATACTAGGATTTGAATATATACGAGTTGTATTTCTTATTCGTAACCATTCGTATTATTCGTGTAATATTCGCATAGTATGGTAAAAAGATTTTTTAATATTTTTAATAAAGAAATTGATGGACTTTTGGAGGCGGCATATTTGCTTGGTATATTCGCAATTATTTCACAGTTACTCGGTCTTATTAGGGGGAGAGTTCTTGCTGGTTCGTTTGGAACTGGCCATATTCTTGATATTTATTATGCTTCATTTGAAATACCAGATTTTGTTTTTGCGACAGTCGCCTCAGTTGTTTCAATCTCCGTACTTATTCCTTTTATAACTGAGAGGCTGGAGAAATCAAAAGAGGACGCAAAGTATTTTATAAATAGTGTCTTTTCTTTTTTTTCAGTAATGATAGTCGTCACTTGTGTCATTGTTTTTATTTTTATGCCATATCTTGCACCAAAGTTTTTTCCAGGAATTGTTGAACACGATGTATTGATTAAGATGGCAAGGATTTTACTTTTGTCTCCAATATTGCTTGGTACGTCAAACTTTCTCGCAAGTATTACTCAAGTTGGAAAAAGATTTCTTGTTTACGCTTTGTGTCCGATTTTTTATAACCTCGGAATCATAATAGGTGCAGTGTTTTTATATCCAATTTTTGGTATTTATGGACTCGCATACGGCGTGGTTATAGGCGCATTAATGCATTTGGGTATCCAGCTTCCGTTTGTATTTAACAGCGGATTGTTCAAAGTCTGGCCATTAAACTTCGATTTTCCATTAGTAAAAAGAGTGTTTTTGATATCAATACCAAGGACAATAACGTTGGGTATGACACAGATCACCGCTCTTGTTCTTATAAGTATGGCCTCAATGATGACTGTTGGTTCTATATCTGTATTTAATTTTTCAAGTAATCTTCAGAGCGTCCCACTTTCTATTATTGGAGTGAGCTATTCACTTGCTGCTTTTCCTACCCTTGTGAGGTTTATCAGCAAAAACCAAAATAAAGAATTTTTAGCTCACATCTCTGCTGCGATCAGACATACAATTTTTTGGTCTGTTCCAATTAGTATTCTTTTTATTGTTCTTCGTGCACAGATAGTCAGAACGATTTATGGAGCCGGTGCTTTTGATTGGAATAGCACAAGACTTACAGCCGCCGCACTTGCAATATTTGCATTGTCTGTGACCGCACAGTCTTTAGTCCTGATATTAATTCGAGGATATTATGCAAAGGGTAATACTAAGAAATCTTTGTACGCGGGTATTATTACTGGAGTGTTGTCTATAGGTTTTTCATTCTTGTTTGTTTCCATATTCAATAATTTTAGTGTCTTTAGATATTTTACAGAACATTTGTTTAGAGTTGATGATATTCCTGGAACTGAAATACTTATGTTGGCATTTGGTTTTTCATTAGCTCAAATCATAAATTGCGTTATTCTCTGGTTGTGGTTTGAAAAGGAAAATGAAGGCTTTTCACTTCCACTTCTAAAAACTCTATTTCAAAGCTTTTCTGCCTCTGTGATTATGGGTTTTGTTGCATATTTAGCTCTTGGAGTTTTTGATAATGTTTTTAACATAAATACTCTTGTCGGTATATTTATGCAGGGATTTTCTGCCGGGATCATCGGTATATTGGGATTCGTTATTGTACTAAAAATCTTAAAAAGTAACGAGCTTGAAGAAACCATCGTTACATTTCATGAGAAATTCTGGAAGAGTAGACCTATTGTGCCCGATACGAATGTCGGTGACCTGAAGTAGAAAAGTAAATATACGAATCAACGAATTATGCGAATGTTACGAATGGCTACGAATAAATACAAAACACGAAGACTAACTAAATCAGTTTACAAAAGTTATTTGAGAGCTTGTTTTTTTGGTCGTTTTGGGCTATAGTGTCTTGTAATCGAATTTAAGTATATATTTTTACTTTTTTCATTTTAATTTTAAAATTTAAACATTATGTCACAAAATCAATTAATCAAACTTGCTTGTAAAAACTGTAAAAGAGTCAACTATTACAGCAGAAAAAACAAAAAGCTTGTTGAAAGAAAAATAGAGCTTAATAAATTTTGTAAATGGTGCAAAAAGACGACCGTTCACAAAGAAGTAAAAAAATAAACAAAAAAACCGCTATTAAGCGGTTTTTTTGTTTTTAATTTATATATTTTATGCTATATTTATCGAACCACGGGCTAAATCAATTTTATTAAAAATTGATCGCCCGAGGATTTTGTAAACAAAATATTTTAGGGCGATTAGTTAAGTGGTATAACATTCCTCTCCAAAAGGAAGGTTGGGGGTTCGATTCCTCCATCGCCCGCAAAAAACTACGATAAAGCCTCTAATGGCTTTAAAGTAGATTTTCTTTGCGTAGCGAGGGAGGAATCGAAAACCGGAGCGCGACGGCGCGAGGTGGGGTCGAGAGCTTTTCTAACAAGAAAAGACTCGTGACCGAAAGTGTACTCACGTTTTCTCTGTCATCGCCCGCAGTGAACGAAGGGAACAAGTGCGATGAGCAAGCCAAAGTATTGGCTTGCGTGAGTAATCGAAAGACGGAGACTGTCGAGCCGAGTCGGGGTCGAGCAAATTTTCAGCAGAAAATTATGCGTGACCGATCCGCCATCGCCCGTAAATTACTTTAAATTTCTCTTTGTATAAAATAGTATCTTATTTATCTCCTTTGGCTCGAACCACTTAATATCCTTATTTCTCTTAAACCAAGTTCTCTGGCGTTTTACAAAGTGCCAGATGTCATTTTTTAGATTTTCAATCATTTGTGCCTCAGTAATTTTCTTTTGCAAGAACAATGCAGTTTGTCTGTATTCAAGACCAAAAGATTCTAGTCTTTTCCAGCTCACACCCTGATCGTGTAGTTTTTTTATTTCGTCTATCATACCTGCCCTTATTCGCGCGAATAAGCGAATAGAGATTTTTTCTTTTAAAATATTATCTTTTGTATCAAGTCCTATAAAAATAAAATCATATTTTTTAGGTCCTTCTTTTATCATTGGAACTTCACCGAGTGTCTTTGCTATCTCGATTGCTCTTATAAGGCGGACTTTGTTGAATTTATCAATATTTTTTGCCCGTGAAGGGGACGGTTCTTTAAGCATATCAAATAGCTTTTCAGCTGAGTATTTTTCCAATTTTGCTCTTAATTTTTTATCCAGCTTTACTTCAGGCAATGTAATATTTTTTACTATGCTATCTATGTAAAAACCAGTTCCACCGCAAATGATTGGGATTTTATTCTTAGAGATTATTTTTTTGATATCTTTTTCTGCAAGCTCTTTGTATTTAGCAACAGAAAATAATGTTTTGGGACTGACTACATCTAAAAGATAGTGAGGAATGCCCGCCATTTCTTTTTTTGTTATTTTACCGCTTCCAAGATCCATACCTTTATATACCTGACGAGAGTCAGCGCTTATGATTTCACCGTTAAATTTTTTAGCCAGTGCAACAGCAACATCGCTTTTACCTGTCGCTGTTGGACCGAGAACTACTATGATTTTTGGTTTAATTGTCTTCACAAAATTATAATTACATAAAAAAACCGCCGCCACAAGTTTGTGGCGGCGCAGTTAATGACATAATTTTATATTGATCTATTAATTATGGCTAACAGTTTTTTTAACCCTTCATGTGATTCGCTCTTCCTCTTGAGAAGTCTTGTGAACCACGGAATGATTATCTTCATGTTGAAAAGCACTTCATTCTCCACTTTCTCGTAACAGCACTCCACAAGCTTAGAGCCGCACCAGAATGTGTAGCTCACAGTATCGTTTTCATCTTTTGCCTTTGGGTAAAATTTTCCACAATAGATGCACTTCACTCCAGCGTCAGCGTTGTTCGAGCCGACGCCTCCCCCAAACAGGCCTGGCGTGTTTTCAGGTCTTGTCATTTTTCCCCCAATGAACTTACTTTTAATCTGGAGAGTAGTTTAGCAGAAAAGATAAATTTGTAAAATATTAAAAACAAATACGCACGAGTTTCTCGGGTCCCAACCCAAGAAACTGTGCCGGAAGAGCGTCGGTCACTAGGCATTAAATTCGGGGCCCTTCCCGATTTTAATGAACGGACGAAATGCAACAGGGATCGCTCTAGCCAAAATTTGGGTCTCATCCCGAATTTTGGCTGACGACGAAATGCGCGTAGGGACCATGAGTACATTTCTCTCTCCTTACAGGAGCTGTACACCTTTCGTATTTTTTCACTTTAGTAAAAGCTC
>JAVHRR010000010.1:16231-18907 GCA_036171775.1 Minisyncoccota bacterium | reverse complement strand
TTTTGTTTTACGTGTTGCGGGGGCTCGATTCGAACGAGCATATCCAGGTTATGAGCCTGGCGAATTACCGTTACTCTACCCCGCTACTAAGTATATTACAACAAAATATCGTCAAAAGCAACTGGTGACTTTACCTTCTTTGTACTTTTTATAAAATAGATCTATATAATTTTGAACTCATTAAATACTGACTCGTACAATCGTATTACTCTTTTCGCTTCTCTTTGTGTAATGAGAAAATCAGAACCTTGGTGTGCAATAGCATTTCTTATTTTATGAGCTTCCCATGCCTCCTCTATATGTTCAAAGTCACTTGCCTCGATATTTTTAAGCTTTTCTCCTACTCCACTTCCTGGTAAACGCATACTATCTAAAAGTTCACTTAAAATAATATCAGCTTCAATTATTGCAAGTTTCCATTTATTTGCGTCGTCAGAACCAATGTGTTCTTGAACCAGCTTCCATTTAGCATTTTCAACAATAGAATTTATGACATCAACTTTGATATCTCCAGTGATAGGCAGAACTTTGTTTTTTAGCTGCGTTTTGATCTGCCCAGCTTTTTTTGAATAAACAATAATTAACACAAATAAAGCAATAGAAAAAAATACTGAAAACACAACGTATTTTGCAAAAAAGTTTATTAAATAAAAAATAGAAGTATTGTAATATGTTACCAACACAGCGTGATTTTTACTTATCCAAGTTGATATAATACCCCAGACAGTCAACAAAATTAGAATAAAAAAAACAATTTCTTCTGGACTATATGATGATTTTGGACTTGATTCTGGTTTACCTGCCATGTAAACATTATATCACCCGAAAGCTAAGGATTCAATATTTTTATTCTCCCAAGAAGCTTTTGCTCACAGAAAATAATTTATCTTCTCTGCCATAATCGGCAATAAATTGTATTCCTATAGGTAAGATTTTTGAATCAATATTTTTCGATCCAGACGGTACAGAAATAGCAGGTACTCCAGCGAGGTTTATAGATACGGTAAAAATATCTTCAAGATACATTTGTAATGGATCATCTGTCTTTTCACCTATCTTGAAGGCTACACCAGCGGTTGTTGGCGTTGCAATAATGTCTACTTTTTCAAATGCTTTTTTGTAATCATCTTTTATTATTTCACGAACTGCATTTGCTTTATTATAGTATGCATCATAATAGCCAGAGGAAAGAACGTACGTTCCTAGAATAATTCTTCTTTTTACCTCCCTACCGAGACCTGCCTGTCTAGATAGAAAATAATCTTCTATACCAGTACTACCAGAAACTCTCTTTCCATATCGCATGCCATCAAAACGCGCCAAGTTTGAAGAAACTTCTGCTGGCGAGATAACATAATATACTGCCAAAGAATATTTTGAGTTTGGAAGTTCGATATCAACTATTTCATGTCCCAATTTTTTTAACTTATTTAACGATTCTTCAAAATTTTTAACTACATCCTCATCTATCCCTCCCATTTTAAGAAACTCTCTTGGAACTCCTATTTTGAATCTTGCCCCGTCAAATTGGCTTTTTATTTGACTGGGGTTATCTTGGGCGTCAACATTGGGTAATGTGGTACTGTCCATTTTGTCCTCTCCATATATTGCTTCATACAAAATTTCCGCGTCATCTGCTGTTTTTCCAAATGGCCCTATCTGATCTAATGATGATCCCATGGCCATAACGCCAAATCTTGAAACCGCACCGTATGTTGGCTTCAACCCTACAATTCCACAATAGCTGGCTGGCTGACGAATAGACCCTCCTGTGTCAGATCCTAGCGAAATAAGGGCCATATTTGCTGCTACAGCCGCTGCAGAACCACCAGAAGAGCCTCCTGGGACTCTTTCAAGATCATATGGGTTTTTTGTTGGTCCATAAGCAGAATTTTCTGTAGAACTTCCCATAGCAAACTCATCCATGTTTGTTCTACCAATAAAAACAGCGCCTTCGTTTAATAGTTTTTCTATAACAGTTGCATTATAAGTTGCTTTATAATTTTCTAAAATTTTTGATCCTGAAGATGCGATTCTGCCTTTTATTAATATATTATCTTTTATCGCGATTGGGATTCCTGTAAGTAGGCTGGCATTTCCATTTTTGATTTTCTCATCAGCCAACTTTGCTTGTTCTAGTACATCAGAATAAACTTCTAAATATGCGTGAATGTCTTTATCTAATTTATTAATTTGTTCCAAATATGCGTTGGCTAAATCTACAGCAGAATACTCTCCTTTTAATAGAGATTCATGTGCTTTTTTAATTGTTAAATTTTTTAAATCAATCATTTTTAATATACGAAAATTATGCGAATGTTACGAATGACTACGAATAAATACTAAAGAATTTTTTCTACCTTCAGATAATTGTCTTGCGAATTTGGCATCTCCGCGACAATATCTTTTGTATTGGTTCCTGTAATAGTTGGATTTGCATCTTCTCTCGTTACGTTCCTCAATTCCCCTGCTTTTCTCTCTTCTGAAATTGATGATGTAGCTTCTTTTAGCTGAGCCACATAACCCAAAATACTATCAACCTCTTTTGGTAGTTTTTCCTCTTCTTCTTGTGAAAGCTTAATTCTTGCAAGAGTAGCTAGTTTTTTGATCTCTTCTTTTGTTAACATAGAAATAATATAGCATTTTAGACTGCAAAAGAAAACGGGCGATGCATAA
>JAVHRR010000010.1:0-16221 GCA_036171775.1 Minisyncoccota bacterium | reverse complement strand
AAACCGGGCGTGGCTAACCCCCACGCCCGTTTTCTATTATTTTAATATATTTAACAATTTCTTTTCATCCAAAATTTCCACTCCGAGTTCTTGTGCCTTCCCAAATTTTGATCCAGGATTTTCTCCAACAACAAGGTATGAGGTTTTTGAAGAAACTGATTCTGAAATATCGCCTCCAAGTGCACGAATTTTGTCTTTTGCTTCATCGCGGGACATTGAAGAAAGAGTACCCGTAACGACAAATGATTTTCCAGTCAGTCTTAGAGACTGACTGCCCCGAGCAACGTCGAGGGGCTCGATTTTTACCTGTTTCAAAAGTCTGTCTACAAGTTTGCAGTTTTCTCTATCTGAAAACCATTCATAAACTGACTTTCCAACAATATCCCCCACTCCTTTTATTTGCTGTAATTCTAAAATATCTGCTTTTCTTATTTTTTCTATATCTCCAAAGTTCTTGGTAAGATCTATTGCCGTTTCTTCGCCCACCTGTGGAATAGAGAGCGAAACAATAAATCTATTCAGTGTTATTTTTCTAGCATTCTCGACAGATGATAAAAGATTATCTACAGACTTTTCTGCAAATCTTGGTAGTGCTAACAAATCTCCCTTTTTCAAAGTAAAAATATCGTCAAAACTCGTGATTAGATTACTTTCCAAAAGTGCGTCTATTATTCTTGGGCCACAACCGTCCATGTTGAATGCTTTTTTTGAAACAAAATGATAAAACTTTCTTTTTTGTTGAGCAAAAGAATTTTTGTTTACACACCTCCATGCAGCTTGTCCGGGAATCCTCTCTATCAAACCATCTACGCCACATGCATCTATTTTTTTAGGAAATGCAAAAACTTTTTCTTTACCTGTTCGTAATTCTTTTAAAACTTCCACGATATCTGGAATAACATCACCAGCCTTTTGTAATATGACTGTGTCTCCTATTCTTATATCAAGTCTTTTTATTTCATCTTCATTGTGAAGTGTCGCTCGAGAAACTGTGGAACCAGCAACTAACACTGGCTTTAGGTGTGCAACAGGCGTAATAACACCTGTTCTACCAACCTGAAACACAATATCCTCTACCACGGTTGTGACTTGCTCTGCTGGGAATTTATAAGCTATTCCCCATCTTGGTGACTTTCCTGTATAGCCAAGTGCTTCTTGAATTTTTCTTGAATTAATTTTTATAACAATACCATCTAGACCATAATCTAATTTTTCTTTATTTTTTGACCAGTTTTTATAATATTTTTCTACTCCGTCTAATGAATTAAAAACTTCGTGGTGTGGGTTTGTTTTAAAACCAAGATCAGAAATGAGCTTTAATTCTTTGTCTTGGGTGTCTGGTAGCAAATCATCACCTGGATTGCCACGCGGCTTCTCTCGACAAGACTCGAGATAAACCGCTCGCAATGACGAAGACAAATTAATCTTATCTATATCGTAAATAAACGAACTTAGTCTTCTACTTGCGGCTATTTTAGGATCAAGCTGACGAATAGATCCAGCTGCTGCATTTCTGGTATTTGCAAAAAGCTGTTCTCCGTTTTTCTCACGCTCTTTATTTATCTTTATTAATTCTTTTTTTGAAAGCCAGCATTCGCCAACAACGATTATATCTACAGGTTTTGGAAGGATAAGTGGAATACTATTAATAGTTTTTAAATTTGACGTAACATCTTCACCTATTGCTCCATCTCCTCTTGTGGCACCCTGGATAAATTTGCCGTCTTTATATGTGAGAATAATCTTTAATCCATCAATTTTAAGTTCGCAACAGTATTCAACTTTTTCGTTTTTAAGTGTTGGTTCTTTTTCTATCATTCTACGAACTTTCTCATCCCATTTTTTCAAACCGTCAGGCGAAAAACAATCATCAAATGACCACTGTCTTACTTCGTGCTTAACTTTTTTAAATTCAGATAACGGCTCTCCCCCCACTCTTTGTGTTGGAGATTGTGGGGTTCTAAGATCTGGATATTTTTCTTCTATTTCTACGAGCTCGTGCATTAAAGAATCGAAAGATTCATCTGTAATGTTTGGTTTATCTAGTACATGATAAAGATACCTGTAATGATCAACGGTCTTTGCAAGTTTCTGGTATCTTTCGTTTACCTCGTTAGGAATACTTTTCATTTTTACTAGGGATAAGATTGACTAATACCTCTTTCAACTCTCCTTCCGATAATACTGGTGTTGTGACCGTAGGATTTGATAGTAAACACCACCCTTCCATCATCATTTATTGTTGTAATTTGAACATCAGCAACAGGTGTAGATGATGACACTGAAGATGCCTGAAAAAAACTAGGAATGGGAAGGCTCCCCGTAGTAAAAGACAAAGGAATAATTTGGTCTCTCGTAAATCCTAAAGTTACATCATTTCCATTACAAGTAACTCTTGGGCTAAATATTGGCGTATTTTTATTTGTGCATGTGTCATCTAGACAAATTGGAAACACTCCCTGTTTGGCACCCCAATAAAGCGCGCATTCACGAGCAGAGTCTGCAACATAGTAAGCTATTTGAGAATCTCTTGCTGACGTGGCTATCTGAATCTCTTTCAAAGAAATAGTAAAAATAGAAATACCTAGAGTGATAAGAAAGCTTGCAAGAAGAATAGAAAAAAGAACGGCAAAGCCTTTCTCTCTATTATTATTTATTTTTATTATTGAACTTTTCATTTATTTGTATTTATTCGTAGCCATTCGTATCATTTGCATAATATTCGTATATTGTCTTATCTCTTTGCTCTTTGTGAAACGCTTGTCTGAAGGTTGAATGATGTTGTGTCACTACTTCCCTTCGTTGAAATTAGACCAGATGCCGTAATAACAACTCTTGGTTGTGTTTTGTCAGCGGGTAATATCGCACTTTCAAAATCAGCACCGATAACATAAAACTTCATTGTCTTAATATTAATATTTGAAGCAAGAGAAATAAGATCGGTTTGGGTACAGCTTGTATAATTACTGCCACTACAAGTTTTTTTAACCAACAAACCTCTGTTGTCAGTATTAGAAAATAAATATTCTATACCAGTAACATTATCACTACTTATATATCGAACTGCAGAACCCCCAACGTTTTGGCCATAACCATCTACACAAATATTTGAAAAATTAACATTGTCCAATGAACATTCATAATATGTTCCCATTCTCATATCAATTGATATATTTTCAACTGCAAAAGTAACGCTGTCAATGGTGCTTTTTATTGATTGTGCTTTTTTGTTTGCTGCAATGATAGATATAAGTGAGCTAATGGCAATAGTCATAATCGACATAAAAATACCCGTAGCAACAAGCATTTCTACAAGAGAAAATCCTGCGTTGTGATTATTTTTTTTGATGTATATTTTGAACATTTTATATATAATTTAATTATTCGTAGCCATTCGTATCATTCGCACGATATTCGTATGTCGTTTATTATTTAATATATATTTGACCAGCTGATGTTACTACTACTGTAGAAGTTGCTCCGTCAAGTGAAGATAATACTATTTTAGCATAGTCACTCTGAACGGCTGAATTGTCGGCGTATATATAAGCACTGAGGTTCGGCCTTTTAAAAAGAATCGCTAGTTTTTTGGTATTACTGTTACAATCTAGGTCTCCAGTACCAGCACATAAGTATTGAATGGAGGTGCCCTTCTGCATTGAATATCTTTGTATACATTCAGGATCGACAGTCGAACATGTTGATATACCGCTATCATATATTCTGTCTGGCCCACCGAGTCCTCCAGCCCCAACCACATCATTAAACAATACAAAATTTGTTGTTCCACCATTCTGATCAACATCAAAATAAACTCCATAGTCATATTTAAATAGGTTGTCGCTTGAAACTCCAAGGTTGCTAGTCTCCCTTACGTTTACTGCATAGGTTTGTGCTTGTTTTATGGTAAGTGCCACATCATATGCAAAGTTGTGCAAAAGCACAGTACTATCAAACTTTTTTGAATTGACCAAAACAACGCCAGTAATAATAACGAACATAGAAATAGTAACGAGAAGCTCGACAAGGGTGAATCCTTTTTTCATATTTTTTTGTTTATTATGATCCTTGAGCATTTTATATATTATACTATAAATTTTATCCTTAAAAAACCGAGGACTCACCACAAGAGTACATCCAATCTCTAATCGCTTTGTTCAAGAGATTTTGGTCGCGCCTTTTCCCGTACGCTCCTCAAGGCAAGACCTCCGTTTTTGTTTTGTTTTGATTTTTAAACGTCTTTTTTTTAATTATTCGTAGTCATTCGTAACATTCGAACAATATTCGTATATTGTTCTAATTCAAAAAATTAACTAAATTGTATAAATTCCAAGATGTAAACAACTGAATAAATACTGCAAGTATTATAAACGGTGCAAAAGGAATCTCGCTTTTTAGGGATAATTTTAAATGTGATATTTGGACTTTTTGTAGCAACATAATAATAAGACTGACAGCTGCACCTATCCAAAACGCCAACATTATTGCATATGCTCCACCCGAAAAACCAAGAAGAAATCCTACACCGAGTGCAAGCTTCGCATCACCAAAACCCATCCATCTTCCACCTGAAACAAGCCAAAAAAATGCAAAAAATGCAAAAAGTATTGGTCCTGCAAGTAATTCAAGTGAAATTGGTAAACTAAATAGCTGAACTATTGGATGAGTAGCTAACAAAACAATAAAAGATAGAACGATAAAAGAATATACCATTCCATCTGGAATTATTTTATGACTGAAATCATAGACCGACATTGAGATAAGCAAACATGCAATAACTAAATATAATGGTAGCAAAGCTGTAAGCCCAAACTTCAAAAATAACCCTGTAAAAATAACGCCTGTAAGAAATTCAACTGTAGGATATTGAAATGATATTTTACTTTTACAACCTAAACATTTGCCTCTTAGAATTAAAAAACTGAAAAGTGGCAGCAGCTCATACCAATGTAGATTCTTTCCACATGAAAAACACCTTGATCTTCCAGTAACAAAAGATAGTCCAGTGTTATATCTCAAAACAACTACATTTAAAAAACTACCAACAATAGTTCCGAGTACAAAAATTATAAATATATTTATTAATAACATTTTCTTAAGGCATTACGTCGTAAACCAAAGGGTTTACAGAATTTGATGCATCCACCGTCACGTGTCCACTACCACATTGATACATATTGCTAGGCAAACTAGAAGAATTAAAACTTTTTTTAGACTCCAAATACACGTTATTTAATTCAAACGTCGTCCAAAGCTGGTAGGACACACAGTCTGGTGAACCCGCTGATGTTTTTGATATAGGGAAATAAGTGCTGTAAGGTTCATTGGTAACTGGATCTGTCGGTATAGATAATATGTACGATTTATGTGAACTAGGATCAACATCTTTAAGAATATCTAATTTTTGCGGATAAATACCATTTTTCTGAAAATATTGTTCGAGTGCCAGCTGAATACGACTTATATCAGAAACTCTTTTTTGATCTCTGCTTTTTGCACGAGATGGGTCAAAAGAAGAATAAATAACAGCTGAGAAAACAGCCATAATACCAATAACGAAAACAATTTCTACAAGAGTAAAACCATTATTTTTCGAGTTAAATTTCATATGTACATTATAACTTTTTTAAAATATATTATTGGCAAGAATCTGCTGCCATTACTGCTGGAAGTGAAGTTGTTCCAATAGAGAGGCCTGAACTACCTACACACCAATAACTTTTACTACCGCTTTCTGTGACAGCAAGCTTTGAGTAGGCCGACCAGCCAGAAGCATTGTCTTCACAATAAGTTGAAAGCGCATCAGAAGGACCACCGCCAGTTGAAGTTGCTTGACCTAGCATCTTATTAATTCCAGTTGAAGTATTAGTACAAACACCGTCATATCCATCGCTAGTTCCATAATATAATTCTGCTTGGGCTCTCATATTTGCCATACCCGACTTTACAGCCGCATTTGATCCTTTTCCTCTTGCCGAGTTAAGTGAAGCCAATACTACCGAAGAAAGAACGCCGATAATAGCTATAACGACGAGTAATTCAATAAGTGTAAAACCTTTTTTCATAATTTTCGTATATATAATATTAATAAACTTTGTCACTATATTATACACCATTTTTTACAAAACAAAAAACTCACTTTCGTGAGTTTTTTGTTAAATTTTATTAAGAATTTAATTTCAAACAAATACTATATACAAGATGTTGGTCCCCAGTTAGCCACACTTGTTGTAGCCTTTGAAGCTCCTGAAGAACCTACACACCAATACTGACCTGCTGTGCTTTTAAGACCAGCATATGCTGACCATGCCTCACCGCCAGTATCATCACAAGCTCCTGATCCTCCTGTAGAAGATGCTGAATCTAGCATAGCTTTGAATTGTGGGCTAGCACACAAACCAGTATATGTTTGATTTCCTGCACTATCAAAAAACAACTCTGCTTGTGCTCTCATATTTGCCAAACCCGACTTTACAGCTGCATCTGCTCCCTTTGCTCTTGCTGAGTTCAAAGAAGCCAAAACAACTGATGAAAGAATACCGATGATGGCAATAACCACCAAAAGCTCGATCAATGTAAAACCTTTTTTATACATAATTTTAATTTTTATCGATAAGATATTAAAATCTTTACGCCATCCTCGGCTCAGAAATGATAAAGGTTACTTTCTCATTTCATTCGCCCTACGTCGGCGTTAGAAATCAACTAACAAAACGTTAATAAATTTGCTTCAGAGTTTTCTTTGGCCATCGTTTACTTGCTCAAGGTAAAGTACTTCCATTAAAAACACCTTAATCCATTGCTGGATTCAAGCATACGGAGCCATTATACAACCTTTTTAATAAATATGTAAAATGAAGTGGTGGATAAGTCCCCCAAAATAAGGAGTGGTAATCCACGACTATATTTTGGGAGGACCCTGTAAAAGTCCTAAATATGGATTAAAATATAAATAAACAAAGCCGAAGGCGGGTTTGCAGAAAAAACTCCACATTGAACTTGGCTAAATTAAGACTTTGTACCAGGGTGCGGACCCCGTCAAATTTGCTTCTCATTTGACTGGGGTCTTTAAGTATAATTTGAGTCTATTTTTGATAAACAGCTTTCCATAATATCTTTTTAAATATACCTCTCTATGTCGTGCATCACCATAGTTTTTACATGCTTCATAATATATAAGTTCTAAAGGTCGTCTGTCTTTTGTAGACTCGACTTCACCAGCCTTGTGTTGTTCAAATCTTGATTTTAGATCTTTTGTACAACCAACATAAAATTCACCGTCTTTTTTTGATTTTAGAACGTATGTATAGTAGAACATTGATTGATTATATTATTTTAAAAAACACCCCAGTCAAATGAGAAGCCAATTTGACGGGGTAATTTTTTCTTTTAAAGAAAAAATTACATCCCTGATGAAATACTATAAATAGGTACGAGAACTGAAGCTAGAAGAAAAGAAACACCAAGTCCAAGCATGATGATCATAGCTGGCTCGATAAGACTCACGAGAGAATCGATGGAGTTTGTAACTTCTCTTCTGTAAAAATTGGCCAAAGTTTTTAAAATATTTCCAAGCTGTCCCGTCTCCTCTCCTATTCTTACCATCTGAATAAATATTCCAGGAATCTGGTGATGTTTTTCTAAAGCACTTGAAACAGAGCTTCCGCCTTTTACGTCTTCTACTGTCTCCTCAAGAAGGTGTTTATAAACAAGGTTGTCTACAACTGAAGATGTTAGGTCGAGTCCTCTTACCATAGGAATACCTGATACAAGCATTGTGTGCATATTGTCTGCGATTCTTGAAAGATATAATTTACCGTAAAGATTCTTGATAATTGGAGTAGATATTTTCATATCATCATATGCGAGCTTTCCAGCGTTTGTTTGTAGGTATCTCCAAAGAAAGAAACCACCGATTACAAGTCCAACTAACAAAAATACTCCATAGCTAACAAAGAAATCTGAAATACCTAGAACTATTTTGGTATAAATTGGTATTGCCTGGCTTGATTCTTTCAAAATCATACTGATTTTCGGAATAACAACTACAAGCATAAGCACCATAACTGCAATAAAAGTAAATGTAACGAAAGCCGGATAAATAAGTGCTGTTTTCACTTTAGAAGTAACCTCGTAGGTTCTTTCTAAATAGTCAGCAAGGTACATAAAAGTTTGGTCAAGCTTACCTGACTCTTCTCCTGCTTTTACCATGTTTATATAAAAAGGTGTAAATACATCTGGATGTTTATTTAAAGAAATTGAAATACTATTACCAGCTTGAAGGTCATCTACAACTTCTCTCAGTCTTTTTCTCAAAACTGGATTTTCTGATTGCATTGCCAAAAGCTGAAAAACTCTAAGCGCTGAAACTTGTGCTTCAAACAAAGTAGCCATCTGTCTAGACAAGATAACAACGTCTTTGTTGGAAACTTTTTCAAAAAAAGAAATATTTTTCAAAAAACCCATTCCACCCTCCTCTTCTGGCTTGATAGAAACAATAGATAATCCTCTTTTTTGTAAACCATCTATAGCAATATCAATATTGATGGCTTCAATAATTCCATCTTTAGGTGAACCGTTTTGATCTAATGCTTTGTATTTGAATGTCATTTACCCGAGAAAGTTTTTACTAATAAAAAAGTTAGCGACTTTTGAATTTACAATTTATTGTTTATACAACGTATATTATATATCTATTTCCCCATTTTACAAACTAACTTTTTCTGCAATCCTTTATGCTTTTTTCAAAAAACATAAAGGATTGCGTTAGTAAAAACTTTAGCGGGTTAGAAAATTATAGTCGCTTCGCTCGTGAATTTTCTTACATCATTCTCTCTAATATATTTGGATCCGTTGAATATGCGAATGCACTTTCAGCTGTTATTTCGCCCTTTGAAACTAATCCAGCTAAGCATCTATTCATATCTACCATTCCATCTTGTGAAGACGTTTCTATAACAGAACTTATCTCGTGTATTCTGTTTTCACGGATAAGGTTGGCTACAGCGTTGTTGTTTATAAGTAATTCGTACGCTGGTATTAAACCGCCAGAAATTCTTGGAACTAGTCTTTGTGAAAAGATACCCGTCAAACTTCCTGCAAGCTGCAATCTTATTTGTTCTTGTTGTTCAGCTGGGAATGAATCAATGATTCTGCTTATTGTTTGTGCTGCACCGTTTGTGTGAAGTGTAGAAAAAACCAAGTGTCCTGTCTCGGCGGCTGTAACTGCTGTTGCTATCGTTTCTGGTCCTCTCATCTCCCCTATAAGCGCAACGTTTACGTCTTCTCTAAACATACTCTTCATAGCTGTTTGAAAATTCTCAGTATCTATTCTTATCTCTCTTTGATCTATGATAGATTTCTTTGGTTCATAAATATATTCTATAGGATCTTCTATAGTAATAATATGCTCCGCTCTTTTTTCATTTATACCATCTATCATTGCGGCTAGTGTTGTTGATTTACCATGACCGACAGGACCTACAACTAGGAAAAAACCCTGTGGCTTTTCTGAAAAAGATCTCAATATATATGGGAGATTTAATTCTTCTAAACTTCTTATTTTGCGAGGGATAAGTCTAAGAGCGATACTTATCATACCTTGCTGGAAATAAGCATTTCCTCTAAATCTTTCTCCACCTTCTATACCGTATGAAAAATCTAGTTCTTTATTTTTTGAAAAATATTCTCTATTATCCTTGGTCGTAAGTTCGGAAAGAATACCATCAATCATCTCTTTGGTAATGATTTCTCTTTTGACTAAAGGTAATAGCATCCCGGAGACTCTTATTGTGGGTCTCTTACCTTCTGACAAATGTAAATCCGATGCTCCCTCCTGAGAAACTGTTTTTATTAAATCGTTAAGTTCTTTTTTATAATCCATTTTATTTTATTATTAATTTCACTATATATTATACAACTAAATCAAAATATTTTACAGAATATATATTTTAGATAATTTTGGACCAACTATTTCTTTGGAGCACTGCCTGGCGCATTAAAACTACTTAGAAGAGTTTTTATTTCTTCTACAACTTCTGATGGTATTGTCGTTGCTTTAACAATAAAGCCGTTGATACCGAGCTCTTTTGCTCTGTTTATATCAGAAACGGTACCTTGGTTTGTTAGCATTACAGCAAGAGCTTTTGGCGCTAAGTTTTCTTTTTTTATAGTTTCATATAGAAAGAATCCATCCATAACAGGCATTATCAAATCCATAAGCAAAACGTCTGGTTTATAACCTTTTCTTAGTATTTCTAGAGCGTCTCCCCCATTGGCAGCCACTTCTGTTTCAAATCCATTTTTCTGAAACTTCATTGAATACATACTTAATAAAAAAGTATCATCGTCTATTATAAAAATTTTCTTTTTTTCGTTCATTTTCGTTATTTGTTTTAAAAACTATTAATACTTTGTTTTTGCTCTTCTTTATATTATATCACAACGGTTCTGCTGTTTATTCGCAATACGGAAATGCAAGCCCTTTACTAAAGTTGATTGATCTCCTCAAAAGGAACTATTTTCTTTAATGCTTTTATAATTGCATCTTCTTTCATTGTAATAAGACCGTTTTTTCTAGCGATTTTAAATATTTCTGACTCAATTGGATTGTGTAATATTGCCTGCTCGATATCTGCATCCATTTTAAACATTTCAAATGCTGCAACTCTTCCCCTTGTTCCATTTGGACACTGAGGTGTTGGTTCTACGCCAAGCATTTCTGTTCCTGTTGGGATTTCGCTCTTGAATGCGTCTGGCAGATCAGCAAACTGTTTCTCAACCATCATTTTTAAGCTTCCGGTTACAGGCATTGACTTACCAGTTCCTGGACAGATTTGATTGACCAATCTTTGTGCCATAGTCAAAATAAGAGTAGGTGAAATAAGATAAGGATCTACTCCCATGTCTATAAGTCTTGGCACAACTCCGCACGCTGTGTTTGTGTGAATAGTAGAAAGCACCAAGTGACCTGTAAGAGCCGCCTGAACTGCAAGCTGGGCTGTTTCTTTGTCTCGAATCTCTCCCACCATAATTACGTCTGGGTCTTGTCTAAGTGTTGTTCTAAGACCGTTTGCAAAGTCATATCCGATTTCTGGAAACACTTGTGACTGACTCACGCCGTCAATATTGTATTCGATAGGGTCTTCCAAGCTCAAAACATTTTTCTCATCTTTATTTACCTCACTTAACATAGAGTAAAGGGTCGTTGTTTTTCCGCTACCTGTAGGACCTGAAATAAGAATCAAACCGTATGGTCTAGCCATCGCATCGCGAATCATTTTTAAATATCTTGGAGATATCATCATCTCATCCAGTGGCTTAACACCTTTTTCTTGATCAAGAATTCTCATAACCACCTTTTCTCCATAAGATGCTGGAAATGTTGAAACTCTAAAATCTATTTTTCTCCCGTCTATTTTAGCAGAAAAACGTCCGTCTTGAGGTTTTCTTTTTTCATCAAGCTTCATATCAGAAAGAATTTTAATCCTTGCCACTACAGCTGAGTGAACTTCTACTGGCAAAATAAGACTGGTATTTAAAATACCGTCAACACGAAATCTGACTCTGATCTTGTCCTTCATACGCTCTATGTGTACGTCTGATGCATTTCCATCGGTCGCATATCTGAGTATCGTCGTTACAATCTTTGTGACAGGAGCATCTTCTATAATTTTGGTTTCTATTTTTCCAAAAGATGAGGCGCCACTTTTTAAAATTTCTATATTATTTTCTTCTTTGTCTAAATCTGTCTCAAGCTCGGTAAGAGCTTTGCCAACTTCACTTGAAATTCCTTTGTAGCTTTCGATTATTTTCTTATAATCTTTTTCTGAAATAACATATATTTTATATGGCACATTCAATTTGCTCACTATAAAAGTAAGTGCGTCTCTCGACTCAATGTTGTCGGGATCTGTCATTCCAACCTCAAGAGTTCCCTCTTTAAAAGAGATGGGAACAAACTTATAGTGTGAAGCTGCATCCTCAGAAATATATTCTAGGACTGAAACTGGTACAGTATAATTTTCTAAATTGATTGCAGGAACATTATAATATTCTGCCTTCATATCGAGTACAGTCTGTGCGGAGATACCGACTTCCTCTAAAACTTCTTCTAGCGATTTTTTTGTGGTATTTACTTGTTTTTCTATCTTGGCTGAGTCTCCTTTGCTTATTATATTTTTATTAACAAGGTTTTCTAATATATTCATCCTGTTTGGAGACAAGTTGCGGTCAATACCGTTTCCTATCAATTTACTTTATTACTATTTTTCGACTTTAATATTACTTTATTTATTATTTAACTAACAAACAAATTTTAAAAACAAAATTAATCTTTTGTCTAACTATTATCTTACGATGGCGGGTGCAGATACCGATCCTTGGCTTGCTGTGCCTAGATCAGCACCGACAGGAGCAAATGGGTTACTTCTTCCTGCTGTTTGGGGTGAGAAAGACACGGTGTTATCTTTTAGATTTTGAAAAGCGGGACTAAGAAAAATCGAATCATCAAGGGTTACTTGATCCATTTTTTGTAGAATTGTGTAAATATATTTAGCGTCTACAGAGTCCGTAGTTTTTACATCGGATGTTAGATAAGATGTGGAGCTATCTGTTTTGGTCATGTACCAAAAACCAATTAGTCCTATTAGTATCACAGTTATTATTATAATTATATTATTTTTCATTTTGTTTGGTTTATTTAAATAATATTATTTTAACCAATAAGTATTTAGGTTTACGTTGAAATCGTAAAATCCTGAATCCGTAGCATTAAAACTAATGTTTGTAACGTCTACCAATCTAAGATTGTTTTCTAGATCCTGTAAAAAATTCAAAAAATTATCATAAGAAGAGTTTACTGTGAACTTTAATGAAAGAGTGCCGTAAGGTGTGTTGTCCGTTCCTATTGTGTTGCTCGTGGTTTGTGTCATGTCACCAACAGAAATATTTTTTGCAACCAAATTTCTACCTTCAGCTATCTTGCTGATTTCGATAATAAGTCTTATGTTGTCTATGTTGCTTGGAAGAAGTCTCTCTAGTCTTGTTTTGTCAGTCTCAGAAATAGTATTCTTCTTTGCGACAAGAACGTCTCTTTTATCTACAATCTGTGTAGATGAATTTACGATGTTGTCATATTTTGCTAACTCATCTTTAAGAAACACAACTCCAGCAGTAGTATAGTCTGCACTACTTTGTGCAGCGGTACCTTTATAGTTTGGATCAACGTATCCAAAAAATACTCCGATTGATGATGCTATTAAAATAATTGGTAGTATAAAATTCATAAATTATAAATTTGGATTAGATCCATATATTAAAAAACTTGGAATTACATAAAATGTAAGTAGGAAAGAAACGCTACCGTCGCTGTTCAAACTCAAGTTTGAAATCTTAGGCTCATTTATAATATTTTTCCAATCTGCTTTTCCAAACTCGTCAGCTTGAGATGCCACCGTCTCCCAATCTTTTGCTTGGCCAGACATTTGAACAGAAATTCTATTTTGATCGGCGTTATTTTTACCAGCGGAGGTAAAGGCGAAATTCTTAAATCTGACACTTCTAAGTGTCCCCTGTTGTAGAAAGCTGAATATAGATGAAACAGCCATGTGTTGACTAAGCAAACCTTTTGCGACTTTTGTTCTAGCATTAAGCTCTACTAGATTTTCAATAGTTGCCGCATCAGAAACTAAACCACTTTTGTTGGCTTCGATGGTATCTTGATCTGCAGTTATTTTTTTAATTAGAATATTTTTTTCTAGAAATACATAGCCTGCTAATCCGAGTGACACTAAAAAGATGATGATAGACACCAATAGTAATAAGCCAACACCGCCACCAGACTGGGTTGTTCCTGATGTTGTTACAGGTTTTTTAGGGATAAAAGATGTTTGATATTTTGGTTCCATTTCTACTTAATATTATACATCAAAAAATAAAAACAATACAATATAAAAACTGTGGACTAGTGATCGGTAAGTCCTATTTAGAAAATTGCGCTAGTTACTAAAATAATGCCTATATTTCTTGAAGTTTTCTAATTGCCAAACCTATTGCTACTGTAAATTCTGGCCCTGCATTTTTAAGAACTTCTTCCAAAAAGGCTGGGTATTCAACTTTAGAAAATGGGTCAGCAACTTCTACTGGGGTTTCAAAAGAATTTTGTGCTTTTTCTTTTAGTCCCTTGAGCAATGCACCCCCTCCGGTAAGCACAATTTTACCAATCTTATTGTTTGATTTTTTATAATAATTCATTATAAAACGTCCGGTTTCAGATAAAATATAATCTATTGTTATCGAGGATATTTCAGATACGCTGTTTTTGGTAGAACCCAAAATACCTTCCTTGATTTTAATTTTCTCTGCTTCCTCAAAAGATATACCCATTGATTTTGAAATAGACAATGTAATATCTTGAGAACCTCTATTTATGACGTGGGATGCTTTAAGTATCCCCCTCTCAACAATAAAAACTTTCGTGCTAGCAGCTCCAAAATCCATAATGACCTGGGGAACAATGTTTGGTTCGAGTGCAGCTCTCATACAACTAAATATTTCAACCTCTGAAAAAGTAGTTTGCAGACCGACAAGCTTTTGAATTTCTCTATTTTTATTTAAAGCATCGTTATTTATAACAATCAATAATATTTCTGTGTTTTTGTCTTCTTCTACTTTTTGACCATTTTGAAATTCCGAGACTGTCTTTTCGTCTTTTGGTATAGCCCACCAATCTAAAGTCACTTCAGATATTGGTACAGGAATATATTTACGAGCCTCGATAGGAACCATTTCGGTGAAGTTGTTTTGCTCAGACGTCGGCATTTTCATAAAAACTATAAAACTAGAGCCAATAGAAATAGACAAACCACTGTTTAAGGTCGTCGTGTTCGCTTCTTTCAAAAGATCTTTGACTGCTTCTGAGAGTTTTTCTGGGGAAAGCACAGTGGCTCTTCCTAGGTCTGTGCTTGCGTAAGGTCCTAACGCTATTTCACCATAAGTTTCTAAAACAGCTTTTCCATTTTGCTTTTTAAGCTGAACGATTTTAATAGACGAAGATCCTATATCAATACCCAATACCTTAGTATCTTTGGGGGTTAAAATTGAACTAAAAAAATCTGTGAATGGATTGCTCATTTAGTTTTTAAAAGAAATTACAAGAATAATAACGAATTATATAACAATAATTCATTGATCATTCTCTATCCATGTTATTATATCATAGAAAATAACTCATTCAACAAAATAATGTCGCCTATAAAAATACTTCTTGATTCAATATTAAACCTTTTGTTACCTAAGGATATTGGAACAATTGAAATCGAAAATATGTCCGAAATAGACATTTTAAATAATGTCCCTCCAGCAAATGATATTAAAAATAATAAATTAAAATCACAGTTTCAATACAAAAATAAAATCATAAGAAAAGCCATTTGGGCTATAAAATATAGTAAAAATGTCACCATTCTTAGAAAATTCTCAAATTTATTATTTGAGTATATCTTGGAGGATATCTCCGATGAGGCAATGTATTCAACATTTAACAATCCCCTTCTTTTGCCAATACCTATGCATAAAAATAATTTGAAAGCTCGTGGATATAATCAGAGTGAACTTATATCAAAAGAATTATTTAAAATTGATGGTGGTAAAAATTTTGAAATTTCGCTTTCTGCTTTGACCAAAATAAAGGAAACGCCGCACCAGTCTGTATTGAAAAATAAAAACGATCGGCTACACAATTTAAAAAATTGTTTCTTTGCTGATGAAAAAATTGTTAAAAATAGAAATATTATATTAGTGGATGACGTTATTACCACTGGGACAACAATGTGCGAAGCTATTAAAACGCTAAAAAATGCTGGCGCAAAAAAAATAATAGCTTACTCTATTGCGCATTAGCATGCTATAAAGCTAGAAAGTTATAGCAAAATATGTTAATCTTTTTTAGTCAGCAAATATGTGGCTAAATCAATTCGGCTCAAAACGAATTGACCGCCCGAATACTTTAAGTAAAAAGTGTTTTCTGGAGACGTGTCAGAGTGGTCTAATGAGCTTCTTTGCTAAAGAAGTGAGCCCCTTAAAGGCTCCGCGAGTTCGAATCTCGCCGTCTCCGCATTTAAAAATCCGCTGTTTACAGCGTGATTTTTTATGCGGAGACGAGCAAGGTCTGGGAGACCTTGCGTGCGAGATTCGAACTCGCGGAGCCGTTAAGGGGCTCAC
>JAVHRR010000009.1:1833-19451 GCA_036171775.1 Minisyncoccota bacterium | reverse complement strand
TATTCGGAGCTAAAATAATTCCTGCAAGAGGATCATGGCTTGAAATAGAATCTGAGTCTGACGGTGCAATATACGTAAAAATCGATAAAAAGAGAAAATTCGCGATTTCTTCTCTTCTTAGAGTTTTCGGTGCAAAAACAGACAAAGACATAATTGAATTATTTAAAGACGATGCTGAAACCTTGAAGGTGATGGAAACTACCATTCTTAAAGATCACGCAAAGACACAAGACGATGCTTTCCTAGAAATCTACAAGAGACTTAGAGACGGAGACCTAGCTGCACTTGAAAACGCAAAAGGTTACGTTCAATCTTTGTTTAGCCCAGAAAGATACGATATTTCAAAAGTTGGAAGATCAAAATTCAACAAGAGATTTAACCTTCCTATGGATGAAAAGACTTTAGAGAAAAAGCATATAAACTTGGAAGACTTTGTTGCAACTATCAAAAAAATAGTTGAGCTTAACAATGATCCAGAAGGAAAAGAAGATGATATTGATCACTTGGGTTCAAGACGTGTTCGTTTTGTAGGAGAACTTCTTCAACAAAAAGTTCGCGTAGGTATGGCTCAAATGAAAAGAAACATTCAAGACAGAATGTCTACTGTAGATCCTGACATTAAAATGCCAGTGCAATTTATTTCTACAAGACCACTTCAAGCAAGAATTAAAGAATTCTTCACAACCTCACAAATGTCTCAGTTTATGCAACAGGTGAACATTCTTGAAGAGATTGAACATTTGAGAATTCTATCAGCACTTGGACCTGGAGGACTTACAAGAGAAAGAGCAGGTTTCGAAGTTAGAGACGTTCACCCTTCACACTACGGAAGAGTTTGTCCTATCCACACACCAGAAGGTCAAAACATCGGTCTTATTTTGCACCTTTCAACATATGCAAAAATCAATGACTTTGGAATGATTGAAACTCCATACGCAAAAGTAAAAAACGGAGTTATAACAAACGAAATAAAATATTACAATGCAGTAGAAGAAGAAAACTTTACTATTGCTCACGGTGCAACCGCTTACGATGAAAAAGGTAGAATTACAGAAGACGAAGTAGAGGTTCGTTTGAACGGAGAACCAAAGCTTGTAAAGAGAAGCGAAGTAGATCTTATCGACGTAGCTGCAAACCAAGCATTCTCAGTTGCTACTTCTATGATGCCATTCTTAGATCACGATGACGCTTCAAGAGCTCTGATGGGAACCAACATGTCAAAACAAGCGGTTCCTTGTGTTATTCCAGAAGCACCGCTTGTTGCTACAGGTATTGAAGCTGAAGCTGCAAGATACACAGGTAGAGTTGTCTACTCAGAAGAAGAAGGTACAGTTACAGCAGTAGACGCAGCAAGAATATTGGTAAAGTCAGCAAAAACAGGAAAAGAAAAAGAATACAAACTTGTAAGCTTTTCAAGAACAAACGGATTTACACCTTTCCACCAGAGACCAAGCGTAGACCTAGGACAAAAAGTTAAAAAAGGTGAATTGCTAGCAGACACATCATCAACAGTAAACGGAGAAATGGCCATTGGTCAAAACGCTCTCGTTGCCTTTATGACATGGAGCGGATCAAACTATGAAGACGCTATTATTCTTTCAGAAAGATTGGTTAAAAATAGCAAATTTACATCTATCCACATCGAGGACTTCGTAGTAAATGTACGCGACACCAAGCTTGGACCCGAAGTTACAACTCACGATATTCCAAACGTCGGAGAAGTTAAATTAAGAAACTTAGACGAAGACGGAATCATCAGAATCGGAGCAGAAGTAGCGGCCGGAGACATTCTTGTTGGTAAAATTACACCAAAAGGAGAAACACAACTTACACCTGAAGAAAGACTTTTGAGATCTATTTTCGGAGAAAAAGCTCGTGATGTAAAAGATACTTCAAAGAGACTTGAATCTGGAAAGAAAGGTAGAATTATTTCTGTAAAAATCTTTTCAAGAGAAAATGGAGACAAACTTGAATCAGGTATCATAAAGAAAATACACATTGAAATCGCTCAGCTAAGAAATATTTCAGTTGGAGACAAGCTTGCTGGAAGACACGGAAACAAAGGTGTTATTTCAAAAATATTGCCAGTTGAAGATATGCCTTACATGGAAGACGGTACACCAGTTGATATTATTCTTACACCGCTCGGAGTTCCAAGCCGTATGAACCTAGGACAGATTCTAGAAGTTCACTTAGGTCTTGCTGCAAACTCATTAGACTACCAAGCTATCGTTCCACCTTTCATGGGAGCAACAGATACTGAAATCAAACAAGAATTAACAAAAGCGGGATACAAAGAAGACGGAAAGATGAAACTATTTGATGGAAGAACAGGTCTGTCATATGAACAAAATATTTCTGTGGGTTATATGTATATCTTGAAACTTCACCATGAAGTAGAAGACAAGATACACATGAGATCTATCGGACCTTACTCAATGATTACTCAACAGCCTTTGGGAGGAAGAGCTCAAGGAGGAGGACAAAGATTCGGAGAAATGGAGGTGTGGGCTTTGCTCGGATACGGTGCTGCTTACACACTACGTGAAATGCTTACTATCAAGTCAGACGACATTGTAGGAAGATCATCAGCGTTCGATTCTATTGTTAAAGGTGAAAGAATAAAACAACCAAACTTACCTGCATCATTTAACGTGTTACTTAACAGCTTGAGAGGTCTTGGACTTAACGTCGAACTCAAGAATGAAAAATTAGTTGATGAAAAATAATTTTAAATCGCAAACTAGATTTAAAAAACATTAATTAATAATAATTACTAAAAAAGATGAAAATAAAACAATCTGCTGATCAAAATTTCAACATAATTTCCATCCACGTTGCTTCACCAGAGGTAATTGCTAAATGGTCTTTCGGAGAGGTCACAAAACCTGAGACTATTAACTATAGAACCCAAAGATCAGAAAGAGGAGGACTATTTGATGAGAAAATATTCGGACCAGACAAGGACTATGAGTGTTACTGTGGAAAATACAAAGGTATAAGATACAAAGGAATAGTTTGTGAAAAATGCGGAGTTGAAATCACAAGATCTATTGTAAGAAGAGAAAGAATGGGACATATTGAACTTTCTTCACCCGTATCTCACATCTGGTTCTTGAGAGGTATACCTACAAGACTCGGTGCAGTTATGGGAATGTCAGTTTCAGACCTTGAAAAGGTTATCTATTTTGCTGGATATATTATCATAAAGACTTCTCAGCCTGAGAAGGATAGAGTATTGAAGGAAATAGAAAACGAATTCAAAAACAAGGTAAAAACAGTTACCGATGAAAAAACAAAGGAAGCTTTGAAAGAAATGGCACTTGCTGCAAAGAAAGAAGTTGAAAGTATAGTAGAAGGAAAAGTTCTTGATGAAGCAAACTACCACAAATTTTCAATCAAATACGGATCTGTATTTGAAGCTGGAATTGGAGGTGAGGTAATATACGAAATATTAAAGAAAATTAATCTTCAAGATTTAGAAAAGAAAATATTAGCTGGACTTGAAAAATCAAACGCAGCTGATACTGAAAAACTAAATAAGAGACTATCTTTGATAAGATCAATGATTGCTTCAGGTTCAAGACCTGAGTGGATGTTCCTTACAAAAATCCCAGTTATTCCACCAGCACTTAGACCTATGGTACCGCTTGATGGAGGAAGATTTGCAACTTCAGATGTAAACGATCTTTACAGAAGAGTTATAAACAGAAACAACAGACTTTTGAAACTGAAAGAGATTAGCGCTCCTGATGTTATTCTTAGAAATGAAAAAAGAATTCTACAAGAAGCTGTGGACGCTTTGATCGACAATTCAATCAGACACGGAAACGCACTATTTTCTGCAATGGGATCAGCTTCAAGCAAGAGACCATTAAAGTCTTTAGCTGACAATCTTAAAGGAAAAAGAGGTTTGTTTAGACAAAACCTTTTGGGTAAACGTGTGGACTACTCTGGTAGATCAGTTATCGTCGTTGGTCCTGAACTTCACTTAGATCAATGCGGACTTCCAAAACAAATGGCGCTTGAGCTTTTCAGACCATTCGTTATCTCACAACTTTTAAAGAAAGAACTTGCTTACAACATAAGAGGTGCAGGTAGACTTATAGATGACGGAGCACCAGAAGTTTGGGCTATTCTTGAAGATGTAATTAAGGACAAATATGTTCTTCTAAACAGAGCTCCAACTCTTCACAGACTTGGTATACAAGCTTTCAGACCTATTTTGATTGAGGGAAATGCTATTCAAGTGCACCCACTTGTATGCACCGCTTTCAACGCAGACTTCGATGGAGACCAAATGGCTGTCCACGTACCGCTAGGAGAAGAAGCACAAAAAGAAGCTAAAGAAATTATGGCTTCAGATAAAAACATTTTGAAACCAGGAGATGGAGACCCAACAATTTCATCAAAACTTTTGGACATTGTACTTGGATGTTATTGGATGACAAAAACAGTACCTGGAGAAAAAGGTGAAGGAAAATATTTCCATTCAAAAAATGCTGCTATAACCGCAAGAGATTTCGGAATAGTTGGTTACAGATCAAAAATAAATATTCTACCATCAGAAAAAGTTAAATACGCTCAATTTGAAGGAAAAGTTTTTGAAACCACAGTAGGTAGATTGTTATTCAACGGAGTACTTCCAAGTGATTACCCATTCATTAACAAAGAAATAGATACCAAACAGCTTAAAAAGATTATCGATGATCTTATTGTTCAACATGGTCCAAGCAAGATTGCACCTATCATGGACAAGATTAAAGATTTTGGATTTAAATACGCAACTATTTCTGGAGTAACATGGGGTATAGACGATGTTAAAGTTCCAAAAGAAAAAGAAGAGGTTATTAAGAGAGCGAAAGTTAAGAGTTTGGAAGTATACGACCAATTTAACGAAGGTCTACTTATTGAAGAAGAGAGAGTTACAAAAAACATTGAAATTTGGCAAGGTGCTAAAGGAGAATTAGAAAAAATTATTCCTAACGCTCTTGATAAAAACGGTTCAGTTTCTGACATGGTGAAGTCTGGTGCCAGAGGTTCTGTAGGAAACCTTACACAGATGGTTGGTATGAAAGGTATGATTACAAACACAAAAGGAGATACTCTAGAGTTCCCAATTGTGTCTTCAGCAAAGGAAGGTCTTACACCTATCGAATACTTCATTACCACTCACGGTTCAAGAAAATCTCTTACAGATACTGCGCTTAACACTGCAAAAGCCGGATATCTTACAAGAAGACTATTCGACGTAGCACAAGATATCATTATCAAAGAAAATGACTGCGGAACAAAAGAACACATTGTTATAAGCAAAAAAGTTGGACAAGAAACAGGTTCTTCTATAGCAAAAAATATCAGAGGTAGAATATTGGCTGCAGATATTTTGAATAAAGAAGGAGTTGTTATGTACAAAAAAGGAGCGCTACTTACAAAGATAGACGCACAAGCAATAGATAAGCTTGAAGTTGAAAATGTTGCAGTAAGATCACCTTTGGTATGTAAAACACTACACGGAATTTGTTCACAATGTTACGGAATGGATCTTGGAAGAAGCGCTTTGATAGATGTTGGAGAAGCTGTAGGAACTATCGCAGCTCAAGCTATCGGAGAACCAGGAACCCAGCTTACGATGAGAACCTTCCACTCTGGAGGAGTAGCCTCAGCTGGTGGAGATATTACACAAGGTTTGCCAAGAGTAGAAGAAATCTTTGAAAAAAGAAGACCAAAAAATCCTGCTATTATTGCTACAGTAAACGGAACAGTTACTTCAGTTAAAGATTTTGGAAAAGAGAAAATCATTACAGTAATACCAGACCTTGAAGACAAAGGTAAATCAAAGAAATCAGGAGAAATTGAATACACATTCAATCCAAAGAGACTTGCTTACGTTAAACAAGGAGACAAGATTGTAAAAGGACAATTACTTACAGACGGTTCTGCTGATATCGATGAAATATTTGAATTTGCTGGAAGAGAAAAAGCAATTGAATACATCATTACTGAAGTTAGCAAACCTTACGAGCTACAAGGAGCTGCCGTGGCAAGAAAGCACATTGAGATCATCGTTAAACAAATGTTCTCTAAGAAAGTAGTTTCAGATCCAGGTGCTTCAGATTTCTGTATCGGAGATGTTATAGACGAGCTAGATTTGAAATTGGAAAATGATGAATTAAAAGAAAAGAAAGGAGAACCAGTTCAAGCCAAACTATTGGTGATGGGTATCACAGAATCATCTCTATCTAGAAGAAGCTTCCTTTCTGCAGCATCATTCCAACACACAGTAAGAATTCTTATAAACGCCGCTATAAAAGGTACAAGAGACAATCTTGTTGGCCTTAAAGAAAACGTTATCATCGGTAGAGTTATCCCAGCAGGTACAGGATTCAAGGGTAGCAAAAAGTACGAAATGATAAGCGAGTTGCAACAAGAGTTTGAAAACGATTCAGAATATTAAAAAACAGGAGGTAGAAAGTAGCTTGTAGCTTTTTAGAGTAATGAATTAATTTCATTTCCTAAAAAGCTAAAAAGCTACCAGCTAAGAAGCTATTAATTATGTCCTCTGTAGAACAAATAAAAGAAAGACTAAATATAGAAGAAGTTGTTGGCTCTTACATCAAACTCGAAAAAGCCGGCAACAGCTTAAAAGCGAAGTGTCCTTTTCATAACGAAAAGTCACCGTCTTTCTTCGTGTCTCCAGATCGTGGAAGCTATTATTGTTTTGGTTGTGGAGCAAAAGGAGATATTTTTACTTTTGTTCAAGAATTTGAAGGGATAGATTTTCTAGGCGCATTAAAAATTCTCGCTGACAAAGCTGGTGTTACATTAGATAACTTTTCTTCAAAGACTGGCGATAAAAAAGAAAGACTATACCAACTACTTGAAGCAGCAACTACATTTTTGCAAAAAAATCTTCAGTCTGAGGAAATCCCGTTAAGTTATTTAAAAAAGCGAGGGCTTAATGATGAAACTATTAAAAATTGGAAAGTTGGGTATGTTCGCGACGAATGGAGATCCATTTCCGATTATTTAAGAAATAAAGGATACACAGATGAGGAAATAGAAAGAGCTGGAATATCCAAAACAGAAGGAAAAAGTACATACGATAGATTTAGAGGCAGAATAATGTTTCCAATCTTCGACAGTGCTGGACGCGTTATCGCATATTCGGGAAGAATACTTCACGACGATGGGCAGTCTGCAAAATACTTAAACTCACCTCAGACAGAGCTTTTTGACAAATCAAAAGTTCTTTATGGATATGATAGAGCGAAACAATCTATAAGAAAATTTGATTTTTCAATCTTAGTAGAAGGACAAATGGATTTGTTGATGGCACATCAAGCGGGCTTTACAAACGCAGTAGCATCTTCAGGAACAGCTTTGACAAGTGAACACCTAGCACTATTAAAAAGGATTTCAAACAAAATAATAATGTCTTTTGATTCTGATAATGCTGGAGCAAAGGCGGCGGAGCGAGGATGGGCATTGGCACTTTCATGCGGTATGGACGTAAAAATAGCGGAGATACCAAAAGGTTTTGATCCTGCCGATCTTATTTTGAAGGACAAAGATAAGTTTAAAGATGTTATTAAAAATTCCATATTTCTTATTGATTTCTTGTTAAATAGAGCTGAGTCAGAAATAAGTGATAAGAAGAAGCTTTGGGAAACAATCAAAACTAAAATCCTGCCTTATGTATATTTATTAGACGGAAACACTGAAAGAAGTCGCTATGTAAAAAAGATTTCGGACTTAATAAATATAAAAGAAGATTTTATTTGGGACGATTTAAAGAAGGTAAAATTGGACGAAGAATTTCAACCGAAAAACGAACACACTGAAAATAAAGCAATAGAAAAAGAAATAAATCAAGAAGTTTTGAAGAAAGGTTCGGTGGAAAGAAGTCTGGCATCGATCATTAGCAAACTAGAGGGGTCAAAGATGGATACTGGAAGCGTTCGAGAAATGATAAAGAAAATAATCGGAGAAGATAGATATAAAAAGTTTGAAGAAGAGTACAAAGACAAGATTAATGAATTGGCATTTGAGGCAGAGGGATATTATGAAAAAGTGGGTGGAGAAAAATTACAAAAAGAAACTGAATATCTCATTTTGAATCTTCGCGAGGAGTATTATAAAAAAGAGCTTGAGAAACTTTTAACAAATCTGAAAGTGGCAGAGAAAGAAAAGACCACGGATATGATAAGTTCAATATCAATAAGGTTAAAAGAGTTAATGCAAAAACTAAGCGAGATTAAAAGTCAGAAAAATAATTTTTACAAGCATTAGCAAACGGAGGTCTTGCCTTGAGGAGGAGCAAAGCGACGGGAAAAGGCGAGTCCTCAGTTTTCTAAAAATAATTAACTAATCATATTAAATAACATATGTCTAAGAAAAAAATTAAATCAAAAAAAGTTTCAAAAGGTAAAAAAGCACCACAAAAAGCAAAGAAAGCTGTAAAAAAGATTGCTAAAGTATCCGCCAGAGGCGGATCCGCCTCTGGCGGAAAAGCTGCCCCAAAAGTCAAAATTGCAAAAGTAACTTCAAAACAAAAAGAGCTTGATGTTAAAGCTGGAAAACTTATCACAAAAGGAAGAGAAAGAGGTTTTATTACATATGATGAGATTCTTAAAGAATTCCCAAAGATAGAAGACGACATTATTTTCCTCGATGATCTTTACAGCAAGCTTGTTGTCGCTGGAATTGATGTACTTGAAGGAGGTGGAATGCTTGAAGTTGACGAAGAACAAATCAAAAAATATTCTACCTACGGCACTCGCTCTGCAGATGCAGGATACGATTCTATACAAATATATTTGAAAGAAATCGGACAATATCCTCTTATTAGTGCTTCGATGGAAAAAGATTTGGCCAGAAAGATTCAACAAGGAGATATGGAAGCAAAAAACCTTCTTGCAAAAGCCAACTTGAGACTTGTGGTTTCTATTGCAAAAAAATATGTTGGAAGAAGCGCCGACCTTACACTTTTAGACTTGATTCAAGAAGGAAACTTGGGTTTGTTCAAAGCTGTAGACAAATTTGATTGGACTAAAGGTTTCAAATTCTCAACTTACGCTACATGGTGGATCAGACAAGCTATTACCAGAGCTCTAGCCGACCAATCAAGAACAATTCGCGTACCCGTACACATGGTAGAAACAATCGCAAAGTATAAACAAGTTTACAGAAGACTTTCTCAAGATTTGGGAAGAGAACCTCTTTCAGAAGAGATTGCAACGGAGATGGGACTTGAGGTTGAAAAGGTTTACATGATTGAGAAAATTGACCAAGACACAATATCTTTGGAAGCTCCAGTTGGTGAAGAAGATGACGGCAAATCAACTCTCGGAGATTTCGTAGCAGATGACAAAATACTTTCTCCAGATCAAGAATCATCAAGAAGAATACTTTCAGACCAGGTAAAAGAAATGTTAAATGATCTTTCATTGAAAGAAAAGAAAATCCTTGAAATGAGACACGGATTAAATGACGGCATTACTCACACGCTTGAGGAAGTAGGACTCGAGTTCGGCGTTACAAGAGAAAGAATTAGACAAATTGAAGCTAAAGCTCATGAAAAGATAAGACAACACGATAAGATAAATCGGCTACAAAGTTATTAAAGAGCCGACCACGTCAAATTGGCTTTTCATTTGACTGCGGTCGATTACAGAGCTATTAAAAATTAAACAAATATGCTAGGTTTTGCGAATCAAAACCTAGCATATTTGTTTTAACACCATGGTTGTATTACAATAAGAAAGTAATAATATTAAACAAATTTATGTTTAAATTTGAAGATCTAAATCCATTGAATAAAATTCGAGATACTGTTAACAAAACTGTTAACGAATCTGTTATCCCAAACGAAAAGTATAAAAGTACACTTGGTGTATATGGCGGAAAAATTGAAATAGAAGAAGACGGAAAAATGATCTGGAATAATGAAGGAATCATATCTAAAGTCGATAAATGGGGTGATGCCATTTTAAGAACATACGATGATCACATCGTTAAAGATTTGGGCGATCTTTTAAGTCGTCATCCAAGATTATTTTTTAATTTTCTTGCACCTGGAACAAAAAGATACAGAGGAAGCAAGGGGGAAATTTTTGAGAATATTAAAAAACTTGGTTTAGAGGAAAGTTATGGTCTACATGGAAAAGGAATTGAAATTAAAGACCGAGATATTTATCTTAAAGGTCTTCCGTTACAAGATATTTTTCGTTCAGATTTAATTGACAGTGAAGTTGTTGGAGGGTTTGATAGACTACAGGCCTTAACTGAATGTGCTACATACCTCAGGAAAATTCATGACAAACATGGAGGGATCGGAGAAGTAAATATTGGTGACTTTATTTTTAGAAAACATGAAAAAGGCTTGGTTAGTGAGCCGGTTTTAAATATGCCTGATATTATTTTTAATCAAGAAAAAAATATCAGCGAAAAAGAAAAGAAAGCCACTGACATATTGGACTTTATTATCAGCGTTGGGGCTGAAGAATTTAGAAGTTCCGAAGGTGACCTAAGTGGTGTGAAAGAGTCGATGAAGAGAGTTCTAGAAAACTACAATGATAGGGAAATTATTAATTTGGTCAAATCATATATAAAAAGAGGGCGTTTAACTTTACTTGGAGACAAAGAATCGGATGTAGTTAATTTACCTAATGACACATTCACAACTAAAAATCGCGGAATTTTTACCAAACATAATGAAGCGCGTATTGTTAACAATAAAAGTTTAGAAGCAATACTTAAGGATATTGGAGTTGAGGTTTGTGAAGAAGTTATAAATGAATCATAAAAACACAAACTATATACAAAACATGAAGCAGCTTACTAAAACAGATTTTATATCATTTAAAGAATGCTCCAAAAATGTTTGGATTAAATGGTATCAACCAGAAGAATATAAAAAATTCCCTGTATCAGAGTTTGAGGTAGCTCTTGGTAAAATGGGTGAGGGAGTTGAAGAAGTCGCGAGAAATCTTTTTCCTGGGGGTTATTTGGTTGGCAAAAGAAGTGAAGGTGCGCAAAAATTGACTAAAGATTTGATTGCGGAGAAAAAGCCAATCATTTTTCAAGCTGTGTTTAGTACCGATAAGTTTTTAGCCGCTACCGACGTTTTAAAATGGAACAAAGATGCAAACGCATATGATGTATATGAAATAAAAATGTCGTCGGCTGAAGGGGAGAGCGAATATGGAGAAGGCGGTGAAAAAAAGATAGACAGGAAAAAGGAGACTCAATTTGAATACGATCTTGGATTTCAGACAAATGTTGCGAAACTTTGTGGGGTAAATTTTAATAAGAAATATTTAGTACGACTTAACAGTAACTATGTTAAACATGGCGATTTAGATTATTCCAAACTATTCGAGACTACAGATAAAACAGAAATAATAAATGATGTATTTCAGTCTGTTGTTATGACTGAAATGGAATCTGCATATACTTATCTTTCTACAACAAACGAGCCGATTGGCCACTGCCCATGCTATTTTAAGGGCAGATCATCACATTGCACTACTTTCAGCTTAAGTAATCCTGAAGTTCCAAAATACAGCGTTCATGATTTAAATAGAATCGGTAATAGTAAAAAATATTTAGGTGAATTACTAAATGAAGGAATACTTGAAATAGATAAAATACCTGAAGACGACAGACTTAAACCAAAGCCACCAAGAAATGGAGGTGAGCCTGGAAAACCCAAAAAACTAAATCAAGTAAGAGTATACAAAACCAAAAAACCAATAATAGATATTGAATCTATTAAAATTGAACTTAATTCCTTGAAATACCCGCTGTATTTTCTTGATTATGAGACTTCACCAAGAGCTATTCCACTTTATGATGGTTACAAACCATATCAACATGTAGTTTTTCAATATTCTCTACATATTTTAAAAAATAAAGATGCAGAACTTGAACATCGAGAATGTTTGATACTTGATGGAGATCCGTCTGAAAGAATTGTTGAAAGTTTACGAAAAGATATTGGAGATACTGGAAGCGTGATATCTTGGTATAAGAGTTTTGAAAATACTCGCAACAAAGAACTTTCAAACCTATTGCCTGAATATTCTGACTTTTTAAATAGTGTTATTGACCGCACATATGACCTGATGGATATTGTAGATAAACAATATTATGTTCATCATGGATTTAAAGGAAGTTCATCTATTAAAAAAGTTCAGCCTGTTATCGCTCCGGATTTTTCTTACAAAGAGCTTGCCGTACGAAACGGAACTGATGCCATAGAAGCTTATCGACAAATTTCTAGTGGGGAATTAAAGGGTGAAGAAGCTGAAGAAAAGAAAAAACAAATGCTAAAATACTGTGAATATGATACAAAAATTATGTATATAATTTGGAAGTTTTTCACTGATCTTGTGGAAGAAAACGACAAGAGGTAATTATGCTCGTTTTTAGTAAAAAAGCCCTAAATTAGGGCTTTTTGAGCGTTTTAGAGGCTGATTTTGTGTGTCATTGCGAGGGTAACGAAGCAATCCAGGTTAAATTCAATTTAAACATGTCCTCACACTCCTATACATAGGAGTGTGAGGATGATATAGGTGCATACTGGATTCCTGCCTACGCAGTAATGACAAAACAACGCGGGGCGACTTTCGGCGCCCCGCTTTTAGTTTGTGTCTTGTAATTTTATGACTATTTCAATATCGCATCCAAAACCGTTTTTACCATTTCTACCGGAAGAGCTCCGTTAAGAACCACTTCTTTTTTGCTTGCAGATATTGATATGTTTTCAGATAAATTATTACTTGCAACAAAATTTAATATTGTTTCCTCAGCATCTTTTGATAATTTATTTTTCAAAACTAAAACATTGTAAGGTGTTCCTTGTACTCCAGATTTTATAGCGTCTTGATAATATGTTTCTGCTAAAGCAGCATACTTTCCGCTGTTCCAACATGTATTAAATGCTGTAATATCAACACCTGCACCTTTAGCAAAACCTGGAAGTTTGGCAGCATCAAGACTATTGTTTCCAGATGTGTTTGTGTAAATTGTATCTAACATTTTCCAAAAAGCCGTATTTCCGCCCAATTCATTTACGCATTCAGTAGCTTCCACTTCTTTTCTTGATTTTGTGTGTATAGGAAAGTGTCTGTAAACCCAAGCAACTTTTCCATCTTTTCCATAAGTGCTCATTATTGTCTGCATAGTGCTTTGAAACATTTTACAATATGGACATTCAGTATCAGAAAATTCTACTAGTGAAATAGGAGCGTCTGGGTTACCGAGAATATGATCTTTTTCTGTAATTGGACTTATTGATATTTCTGCTTGTTTAACTACATTATTGTTTGTGACAGGAGCGTTACCTCTTTGTGAAAAATATATTCCGGTGGCAATAAAAAAGCCAGCTATGATTATTGATGCGGGTATTAATAAATTGTTATTTTTATCTTGAGAGTTGGTAACTTTTTCAACGATTATTTCATCGATTACAATTTCTGGTGATTCAAATTTATTTTCCATTTTTTTATCAATATAATTAATAATAAGTCAGACAATTATACCATAATACTTATAATATTTAATAGCGTGCTTATACTATCAAACAATAACGTAATAGAATCTCGCTTAAAAGGTGCTCATAAACAAGTTGCAAATGTTTTAATTTTCGTGTAGTATATTGGTCTATGGAATTTGCAGTAATAAAAACAGGTGGAAAGCAATATAAAGTTTCTAAAGGTGATTCTATAAAGATAGAAAAGCTTTCAGATACAGCAAAAGTTGGCGACAAAGTCACTTTTGAAGAAGTATTGTTAGTAGATGACGGAAAAGATACAACAATAGGCACACCTTTTATAAAAGGAGCTAAAGTTGAAGCTACTATCGATGAAATAGGTAAACTTCCAACAGTTACAGTAATCCACTACAAACAAAAGAGCAGATACTTCAAGAAAAACGGACACAGACAGCCATTCTTTAAAGTAACGATCGCTTCAATCAAGTAATTTAGAAAGTCGCACCCTTAAGGTGCGACTTTTGTTTTAGGTTTCTTTTTATTTTTAATTTGATAAAATTACATTAATGAAACACAAAGCCCATAAATATATTTTTGTTATTGGTGGAGTTATGTCAGGAGTTGGAAAAGGAATCACAACTTCTTCTATTGGTGCGATTTTGCAATCTAAGGGTTTTGTTGTAAACCTTCTCAAAGTTGATCCGTATTTAAATGTTGACGCTGGTACTATGAACCCAGTAGAACACGGTGAAGTTTTCGTGCTTGACTCTGGTCTTGAAACTGATCAAGACATGGGTAACTATGAAAGATTTTTAAATAGAAGTCTTACAGCTGATGACTACATAACTTCCGGTATGGTTTATAAACACGTCATAGAAGGCGAAAGAGCTTTAAAGTATGGTGGAAAGTGTGTTGAGGCAATTCCGCATATTAGAGATGAAATAGTTCACAGATTTCAAAAGTCAGCCAAAGTAAACAAGTCCGATATCACCGTTGTAGAAATAGGCGGAACAGTAGGAGACTATCAAAATATAATGTTTATAGAAGCAGCGCGTGTGATGAAAGTGATGCATCCACATGATGTAGTTTTTGTCATGGTGAGCTATATGCCAGTCCCTTCAAGACTTGGAGAAATGAAATCAAAACCAACACAAAATGCCGTCAGACAACTTTATTCATACGGTGTAAATCCTGAAATCATTATTGCAAGAAGTGAGGTTCCTATGGATGACAAAAGAAGAGAAAAAATCGCAGTTTCTTGTAGCTTACCAATAGAACAAATTATTTCTGCTCCAAACACAGAGAGTATTTTTGATGTCCCTCTAAATTTTGAAAAAGATAACATAAGCCACATTCTTATGAAGCTTCTTCATTTGAGAAAAAAGAAAAATGAAGTCGGTATGGGAGAATGGATCACCTTTGCAAACAAAGTTAAGAGCGTTAGTGATGTTGTTAATATTGCGATTGTTGGAAAGTATTTTAATACTGGGGACTTCGTGCTTACCGACGCTTATATTTCTGTTCTGGAGGCTATTAAATATTCTTCTTATAAATTGGGTAAAAAAGCTGTCATACATACTGTAAATTCTCGCAATTATGAAACTGGCAAAAAGGGCGACTTCAAAGCACTAAATAAATTTGATGGAATCATTGTTCCCGGAGGTTTTGGAGAATCTGGAATAGAAGGGAAGCTTGCCGTCATTCAATATGCAAGAGAAAATAAAATACCTTATTTTGGACTTTGCTATGGAATGCAACTTATGGTTATAGAGTACGCTCGAAATGTTTTAGGTCTAAAAGATGCAACTACAACTGAGATAAGTCCAGACTCTAACAATCTTGTTATAGACATAATGGAAGACCAAAAGAAAAAGCTCGCAGAGTGCGATTATGGCGGAAGTATGAGACTTGGTGGATACCCAGCTCATTTGGAAAAAGGCACTATTGCACACACAGCTTATGGCCAAGACATAATACAAGAGAGACACAGACACAGATATGAAGTTAACCCAAAGTATGTAAAACAACTTGCTGACGCTGGAATAATATTTTCAGGTAAATCCCCAAACGGTGTTCTTATGGAGATAGCAGAACTCTCACTTAAAGCACATCCATTTTTCTTGGGTACGCAGTTCCATCCAGAATTTTTAGCTAGACCACTTGCCCCGCATCCCTTGTTTACAGAGTTTATAAAGGCTGCAACAAAAAAGAATCAATAAGATATCTAAATAAGGGCGTTCGCAAAGCGAACGCCCTGATTGTTTAATTTACTACATCTTTTATATTGTTGACAGAAATATTTAATGAATGTATAATGAATAAAATTCGTTCTTTAATATTTGTGTACCAATAAAAAGTGGTCATAGCCAGAAGCTTCTAAATGATTTAGAAATTTCTGGCTATGACTACTGGAGTGGTCAAGCTACTATCAAGGAGAAAATTTGTATGAAAAACGAGAATATCCTGGCGGCCATGAAGCAGGCGGGAATAAAGAACGCGGCTGAACTCAGCAGGCTGACAAAAATAAGCGCAAGCTCGATTGCAAAAATAATCAACATGCAGGTTCCGCTCTATACGCAGAGTACGGGCTGGCTTAGCCATGCCACCAGGCTCTCAGACTTCTTTGGTGTTTTACTGGAGGAACTTTTTGAGGATAACGAGCAGATGTGGGGACCGGAAGGAAGGCCTTACTGGTACACAGTGGCTTTGGTTGAGCTTAGCCAACCAGCCATAGAAGAAGACCCGGCAGTAAAGTTCGAGAAGACCCATATACCTAATGACTTTTTCGAAGCCTTGAAATTAATTGGCAAAAGAGAGTCTAAAATATTGAAAATGAGGTATGGGTTGCTGGGCACAAAGACAAGGCCGATGACACTTCACGAAATCGGCAAAAAGATGAGGCTCTCAAGAGAGAGAGTTCGGACAATCGAAGAGCGCGCCTTCATGCGGCTTCGCAGGGTACTTCAGAAGTGGGGTTTGATTCAGTTGTCTCGTATTTCGTTGCGTTACCAAAACATGAGTTCGTTATAACAAGTTAATATCCTTTGAGGAGAAGGAAAAAAAACAAAAGGAGCGCTGTAATGGCGCTCCTTTACTTTTTTTAAAAAATGGCAAGGTTCGACCTTGCCATTTTAGTGTCTATTATTCAACGCGCTCTTGATAGTCTCAGGATCTGAATATTCAAGTTCGGTACCAGTAGAAAGTCCGCGACCAAGCTCAGATATTTTTATTGAATATTTTTCAGTAAGAATTAAAAGGGAAGTTTTTAAAATATTACCTGTATATTCAGCTTCAGAGTTTGCATCGAGCCCAAGAATAATCTCTTTAAGACCTTTGCTAGACATCCTGCTAACTAGTGCCAAAAGTTCTTTAAGACGAATTCTTTGTTCTGGATTTTTATCTAAAATAGGTACAAGTCCACCAAGTACAAAATATTTACCATTAAAAGAATGGCCCTTTTCAATATTTTCAAGATCAATATCTCGGCTTACAATCATTAAAATGCTCAACTCACGATTTTTATCTGCACAAATATCACAAAGTGTTTGTCCATCATGTCGTGAGAAATAATATCTTTTGCAATCCGAACAAGAAGCTATACCTTTTCTAAGTTCGGTAATTTCATTTTTTAATTCGTCAATATAGTTCTCATGTCTGTTAATTAAAAAATATACAAACCTTCTAGCTTGCTTTGGTCCGATACCTGGAAATTCTGAAAATATTTTTACTAATTTATCTATTGAATTCATGTTTTTGTATTGTCATTCCCGCGGAGGCGGGAATCTATTCTTACATATTACAAGTCTGTACTCAAATCATTCCATTATAGATTTACACTTTGTATCAAACTTATTTTCCAACTCCTACTCCATTTTTTCATGGCTTTTTCTCTCGCTATCGCACTTATTACATCCTCGGTCGATTCAAAATATACCAACATTTTAACTTTATACTTTTTTGTAAAACCGTCAACAAGACCATTTTGATGTTCATATAATCTTCTAACTAAATTATTTGTAACTCCTATATACAATGTACCATTTCTTTCATTTGTTAAAATATATATGTAATAATTTTTACTCATAAATATAATTCAAAAGAATGGATTCCCGTCTTCACG
>JAVHRR010000009.1:0-1733 GCA_036171775.1 Minisyncoccota bacterium | reverse complement strand
TGTAATAATTTTTACTCATAAATATAATTCAAAAGAATGGATTCCCGTCTTCACGGGAATGACACAATTTTAAAATACGTTGCCAGGTTTATTGTAATCTCCAAACTGTGCAGAATGGTCTATTGATAAGAAAGATGTTTTATCACCATCGAAGAAGAGTTTGATACTTCCCGTGGGGCCGTTTCGATGCTTTTCAATCATAATTTCTGCTTCTTGTTTTTTACCGCTGCCTTCTTCATTTTGATCACGATGAATAAACATAACAACGTCTGCATCCTGCTCAATAGAACCGGAATCTCTCAAGTCTGAAAGTCTTGGCTTTCCACCTCTTTGTTCCACGGCTCTTGAAAGCTGTGAAAGTGCGATAACGGGAATATCAAATTCTTTTGCAAGTTGCTTCAAAGAGTGAGAAATTTCTGTAATTTGTTGCACAACATTATCTCCACCTTTTGTATGAACAGGTGTCATAAGCTGCAAGTAATCAATAACAACAAGACCAAGATTTTTCTCGTGCTTTAAACGTCTGACAACAGAACGTATTTTTAAAATATTGTTTGCGGCTTGATCATCAATAAAAAGCGGTGCTTTTGAAAGTGGGTCTAAAGCTGCAGTTATCCTTCCAAACTCTTCTTCAAGGTTTAGCGCACCGGTTCTAAGTCTCCAAGCATCTACTCGTGACTCTGCTGAAAGCATTCTATCTACAAGCTGCTGTGTACTCATTTCAAGTGAAAAAATAGCGGTAGGAATATTGTGTCTAATAGCTGCATTTCTAGCGATATCAAGAGCCAAGGAAGTTTTTCCCATAGATGGTCTTGCTGCTAGAATAATCAAGTCGGAGTTTTGAAATCCAGAAAGTTTATTATCAAGATCTTTAAAACCAGATGGTACTCCACGAAGTTCACCTTTTGTTTTATGAAGTCTATCAAGTCTTTCCATGGCCTCACCAAGAACATCTTTCATCTCTACGTATTTTCCAGAAAGATTTTTGCTTGTGACCTCGTATATTTTTTTCTCGGCTCTATCTAAAAGTTCTTCAATCTCATTTTCTTCGTCATAACCGATTTTTGCGATGTGTTCAGCGGCTTCAATAAGTTTACGCATTGTGTGCTTCTTGGAAATAATGGTTGCGTAGTGTTCGGCGTTTGAGGAAGAGGGAACTGAGTTCACCATTTCGGTGAGGTAGCTCATCCCACCAATTCTATCCAAGTCAACGGACTCTTTTAGTTTTGAAGAAAGTGTAAGAAGATCTATAGGCTCTCTTTTTTCATAAAGATGCACCATCGCCTCAAAAATAGTTTTATGTTTATCAGCATAAAAAGCTTCTGGACGAAGAACATCCATGATCTCTATCAAAGCTTCTGGTCGCAACATTATAGAACCCAAAAGTGCTCTTTCGGACTCAATATTTTGAGGTGGAATTCTTATATTTATTTTTCGATGCTCTGTGACTGACACAGGAAACATTTTATCATGCTAATAAAAATAATCGCAATAGAAAACAATAGAATAATGTGTTGTTAAGTTGTGGAGAAACAAATACGGGTTCGGGCGTCGCCCGAACCCGATCGCGTTGCTTCGACGCGGGCGCAAAGCCGAACACCGCCGCGCCCGGCGGCTATACTGGATCGTCTCCCATGCCTTCGCAGAATCCTTCGGGCGTGCACCGCCTCGTCGACCTGGTTCCGGTCGCGCCGCCTCCGCTGGTCGAGGTCGAGCGCGTCGTGGCGCTGGCG
>JAVHRR010000008.1:0-4798 GCA_036171775.1 Minisyncoccota bacterium | reverse complement strand
TTGTAACAGGGGATCTTTTTTCTTGACTTACTTTTTGATAGACGTCCTAACGTTAAAGTCATAAATATTTCTTTGTTTTTAATCATTTTTTTTAACGAGAATACTTTTTGGATGTATTTCTTGGCACTTCAGTTATCTAGCATAAAATACTGGACTATAAACAAATAGTAATTTCTACTGCATGATGTTGCAATGATTTCAATTTTTACTGGTTAAAACTTTTATTTGAAGAGATAAGCTTGTAAAATATTTCCATGGAATCGATAAGTGTTTTTGACATTATAAAAGTTGGTATTGGTCCATCAAGTTCTCATACTATGGGGCCATGGAAAGCAGCAGAGATGTTTCTTGCATCTCTTTTGGATCACAATCTTTTTTTTACTGAAATTACAGAACTGTATATTTATCTGTACGGTTCGTTGGCAAAAACGGGAAGAGGGCATGGCACAGACATTGCGATTTTGCTCGGTCTCTCTGGCAACGATTATACCAAGATTGATTCCCATCTAATTCCATTTATCATTGCAGATATAAAAAAACGTAAAAAAATATGTTTAGGTGGAACTACTGAAATTGATTTTGACTATAGCAAGCACTTAATCTTTGATTCAACTATCACTTTAGACTTTCATCCAAATGGAATGTTGTTTAAAGCACAGAAGAAGGATGGCTCATCATTTGAAGAAAAATATTATTCTGTTGGGGGTGGTTTTGTCGCTTCTGGAGAAGTTAATACTATAAATGAAAATGCAATCGTCACTCCTCATCCATGTCACTTTGCTCAGACTATCCTTAGTAACTGTAAAAAAATGAACCTTCGGGTTTCTGATTTAATTTATATCAATGAAGAAGCGTGGCGATCAAAAGAAGATATTAAAAAAAATGCTTTATTGATTTGGCATGAAATGAAAGAGTGCATTTTTCGCGGAGTTTATAAAAGAGGAACCCTGCCTGGCGGTTTAAACGTAAAAAGAAGAGCTGCTGAAATAAATAGCCATTTATTACAGGGAAGAAAATTTAAAAATGCTGATGAATGGATTTGCGCGATTAAAGAGAGCGAGCCATCATTCACTCGCATTACTAAATGGGTAAGTTGCTTTGCTTTAGCTGTAAATGAAGAAAACGCCTCTTTTGGCCGAATTATAACTGCTCCGACCAATGGAGCAGCTGGGGTTATACCTGCAGTTTTAATGTACGCTAATTGTTTTACTGAAAATTTTGATGACGAAATGATTATTCGATTTATTTTAACTGCTGGGGAAATTGGTACGCTTTTTAAAAAGAATGCAACTATTTCAGCCTCTATGGGAGGTTGTCAGGCCGAAATTGGAGTTTCGAGTGCAATGGCGGCAGCGGCTCTGGCCGAATGTTCACAAGGTTCTCCAGGGCAGGTCTTAATGGCCGCAGAAATTGCAATGGAACATCACTTAGGGCTGACTTGCGACCCGATCGGAGGTCTCGTTCAAATACCTTGTATTGAGCGTAATAGTATGGGGGCAATGAAGGCTATTACAGCAACAAGCATTGCACTTGAAAGCGATCCATTGAGTGCCAAAGTTAGCCTTGATGATGTCATCAAATCAATGTGGGAAACTGCTAAAGATATGAACACAAAATATAAAGAAACTTCAGAAGGTGGGCTTGCTACGAATATTTCGGTTAGCTTAGCTGAGTGTTAAAAAATAGAGAGATCAAAATGAAACTTCCATATTATATTTCTTGGAGCAAGCAAAAAGATGCCAATACATTTGAGATTGCCAATGTCGATGGGGCCACATTAACAACTGCCAATGGACAGTGTTTAATCGATATGACTTCTATTAGCTATCAAGCACATTTTGGGCATAACCACCCAACTATTATTAAGCAGATTAAAGCTCAACTTGATACAATTCCAATGAGTTCTCCTAAAGGAATTTATCCTCATAAAAACGAAATAACACGAGATCTTCTTCGTTATATGAAAAAAGAAGATGGCAAAATTTTTTACACAACTGGTGGAGCCGAAAGTGTTGAAAATGCACTTAAAATAGCTAGAGATATTAGTAAGAAGAAAATTGTTCTAGCTCGCACGAATTCTTACCATGGGGCCACGCTTGGTGCTTTGTCAGTCACAGGTGACTGGCGAAATCCTGCTCATTTTACTCCGGAAGGTTGGGTTGTGAGAATTCCAGAACCTAACGAAAAAGATGCCCTTGAAAAAACCCGCAGTATTATTTTAAAGACTGGCGCTGATCAAATTGCTGCCATTATTATTGAAACAATTACAGGGGGAAATGGCGTTTATTCAGGAACAAAAGAATGGTGGCATGGTCTTAAAAAACTTTGCGTGGAATTTAATATTCTTTTGATAATGGACGAAGTCGTTTGTGGATTTGGGCGAACAGGGCTTGCATTCGGATATATGCACTATGGTGTTGAAGCTGATCTCATTTGTTTAGCTAAAGGAATAACAGGTGGAATGATTCCATTTGGTGCGGTCTGGACTTCAAAAAAAATTGCTGAGTATTATGAGGAGAATATTCTTTGTTGCGGCCTAACTAATTATGCCCACCCACTCGGAATGGCAGCCATGAAAGGGGTTTTAGAAATTGTTCATGATGAAAAATTTAAAGATAATTTGAGGCATGTTGAAAATATTTTTAAAGCAGAGCTAGAGAAATTAAGAAGTCTGGCAATTGTAAAAGATTTCAGAGTTCATGGACTTCTTGCCGCAGTCGATCTTCATAAGTCGGTTGAAGGAAAGAAATTTTTCGAGAAAGGTCTTTATCTTGTGGCCCAAACCAATCGTATTATTTTAGCTCCCCCTCTGGTTATATCAGAATTACTTCTAAGGGAAGGGATGAATAAGGTTTATGAAGTTCTCAAGGAATCGCTATGAGTAATAAATATAATAAAGTTTGTAAGACACTTTTTTGGGAAACATTATGAGGAAAATATTTGTCGCTTTTTTTTTATTGGTGGTTTTTAGTAATGTATATTTTTATATCTTTTTTCCTCAAGCCTTGTGGTCTTTGATTTTCACTCTACCTCTCGTTATTATCGGCTTGCGTGATATTTCCCAGAAAACTCAGGCGATACGAAGAAATTATCCTATCGTTGGGAATTTTCGCTACCTCTTTGAAGAAATTCGCCCAGAAATTAACCAATACTTTGTTGAATCGAATACTGATGGAAGACCTTTTAGCCGCGAACAACGCTCTATTGTTTATCAACGGGCAAAAAAACAAATTGATACTATTCCATTTGGTACTCAACAAAATGTTTATGCTGATGGGCACGAATATTTAACTCATTCGATTTATCCTACTCATGTTGATCCAAAGTTACTTAGAGTTACAATCGGGAGTGATTTATGTAAGCTTCCTTACTCTGCATCTATTTTTAATATATCAGCGATGAGCTACGGTTCGCTTTCAAAAAATGCAGTATTGGCGTTAAATGGTGGAGCTAGAGACGGAGGGTTTGCTCACAATACGGGCGAAGGTGGCCTCTCTCCTTATCACTTGGCTCCAGGTGGAGATATCATTTGGCAAATAGGAACGGGGTATTTTGGTTGCCGTGATTTAAAAGGTAATTTTGACCCAGAACTTTTTAAAACTAATGCCAGTAGAACTCAAGTTAAAATGATTGAACTGAAAATTTCTCAAGGGGCAAAGCCTGGCCATGGTGGAATTCTTCCTGCTGCAAAAGTCTCAGAAGAAATTTCAAAAATTCGAAATGTACCAATGGGGCAAGATGTTTTATCACCACCGGGTCACTCGGCCTTTCACGATGCCGATTCGATGGTGCTATTTATTAACACTCTACGAGAACTTTCGGAGGGAAAACCAATAGGTATCAAATTATGTCTTGGTTACCATCGCGAATTTGATGATATTATAAAAAGCATGTTAAAGTTTAAACTTTATCCTGACTACATTGTTGTTGATGGTGCCGAAGGAGGAACAGGTGCCGCTCCTCTTGAATTTACCAATTATATGGGGACTCCTGGAAAAGACGCTCTTATATACATTGTCGACAAATTAAAGGAAGCTGGCTTAAAGGAAAAAATTAAAATTATCTCGACGGGAAAAATAACAACTGCTTTTGATATTGTCAGACTCTTGTGTTTGGGGGCAGATGCGACTTATGCCGCTCGCTCCATGCTTTTGGCACTAGGTTGCATTCAAGCTCTAAGATGTAATACTAATCATTGTCCAACTGGTGTTGCCACTCAAGATCCAGCTTTGATGAAAGGTTTACATATTCCGAGTAAACGTTTGCGTGTTACTAATTTTCACAATGAGACTATTAAGGTTGTGGCGGAAATGTTAGGTGCAATGGGACTGCACTCCCATTTTGAATTAAATCGCTCTCATTTAATTAAACGTGTTCACGATAACGACGTAAAGTCCTATGCCGATTTGCTATAGATAACATAGTTGGAAATATTACATGCCCTGATTGATTCTCTTTACAGCATTCCCAAAAGATAATTTCTAATTTCATCGATAGAAATAATTTTGATTTTAAACTGTTCCGCAAATGCTGTTAGCTCTTCTCCCTTCAATGTATTTCCATCATTATTTAGTGTCTCACAAAGAACAGCAACCTGATTAAGAGCTGCTAGTTTCATTAAGTCTATCGCTGCTTCAGTATGACCCGATCGAACAAGCACGCCTTTGTCGTTCGCGATCAAAGGGAAGACATGTCCCGGACGTTCGAAATCAGAAGCTAATGCTCCTGGGTCACTTAATTTTTTGGTAACTGCTCATACCTAATCAGGAATATTCCCGCTGTATGCTAATGAAATTGC
>JAVHRR010000007.1:3651-20061 GCA_036171775.1 Minisyncoccota bacterium | reverse complement strand
GGACCATCCCCTAGATGGTCCGGGCGGGGTTCTGGAAAAGAAAAGGGCGCACCTTTCGGTGCGCCCTCTCCATAACCTTTATACCTATAAGCCGAATTCTGTTCGTTATATTACTATAACGAGATAGCCATCTATCTGGGCCAAACATTACTGTTTAGCTCGAGCGGCGCTCCCACACAAGGTGGGCACGGCCTTGCACTAAGATAAGAAATTTTGCCGTTGCACCCTCATGTTTCCATGAGGACTATCCCGAGGGATATCTCCCTTCTTTCGTCAGGAGCCGTTTCTGTTCGCATCTCTGAGATTGCTCTCGACGGGCGTTACCCGCTACCCTTCTCCTTGGTAAACCAAGGTAGTGTTCGGACTTTCCTCCCTGGCAATAAAGCCAGAGCAGCTATCCAATACAAAGGCAAAACGATTATACAATAAGCCATTATGTTTAGCAAGTTATAGTTTGACATATACTGTATGAATGCTATAATATTACTATATGAGTAAATATATTATCTCAACATTACTGTTTATATCACTCGCAATCCCCTTTGCAGCAGATGCAAGATCCCTAAAAGATCTAACTATTAAAACTTTGCCTGAGATACTGATTTGCGGTGATGCACCATTAAAAGAAAACGAGATGTTTGTAGGTTGTTTCGAATCAAAAACTAATACGATATCTGTTATGAAAGGCCAACCAAAAGCTGTATTGATTCATGAAATGGGACATTTTATTTTACATGACGCAACTTTCGATGAAATAAAGATTTCATTTAACATAGCCTCAACTACAAATGTAAGACAAGCCACAGAGCACATAGCCAATAAATTTGTAAACTATACTTTAGGTGAAAAATTACCACAAAGTGAGAAAATATTTTTTGATAAGTACATGACATTGCTAAATTAAAATAAATAAGAAAAAACAAACCGCGAGTCAAAAGCTCGCGGTTTGTTTTTTTATATAAATATACAAAATTAGTCCACAATATAGCCGTATTTTAGACAAGTCATACATTGACTTTTACTATTTTAATGCTATAATTCATGGGAACGTTAGGGATGAGCTAAACCTCTACCCCGTTGACATCGCGCTTATTAAAAAATTACGGAGGATGTATGACTATTGCATTGGTTGTTGTTGTGTTTGTTATATTAGCAGTTGCTGCTTATTTGTTGCCTATAAAATGGGCGAGAAACTTAGCGGCAGAAAATAAATTATTCTTCTCGCCCAAAAAAGGAAGGATTGTTGCAAGGGTACGCGGCGGAAGAATAATCGAGTATTTCGGCAATATCTTTGATCAGCATAAATATGCTGTAAAAGAAACTGGCGAGATAAAAGATATCCTGCTTAATGCTAAGAGTGAGGAAATAGGTCCGGATGAATACTTAAGCAAAGTAAAAGACGAACTTAAAAATAGTCTTTCGTGGCAATGGCTCGGTGTTTTGTGGCTCGGAATGGATAGCTTGTTCAAGTACATGTTTTCTAAGGACATTGAGGCTGAGAGCGTATATCTTAAAAACATACGGCATCTTACTGTCTCTGATCTTAGAACATCTGAGATGAGCAAGGTTGGTCTCGACATCATTTATGATCTTGAGACAACACACGCCGGAAAATCCCTTAATTATGAGGGTGGCTCGTGGATAACTAAAATCGAGGCTGCAATCACAGGAACATGCAAAGAGTACGCGTCACTAATATCCTACAATGACATGGCACAGGAACAAATCGAGTATGGTACAGCTAGGATTACTGACGAGAAAATTGACCCGGCTGAAGAGCTAAAAGCTGAAGAAATGTTAAGTCCTAAAGAAAAAGAGATGAGTGATGAGAGAGAAAAGAAAATAGACAATACACTTCTTGGGCGGATAGCGAGTTTGAATAAAGAGAGAAAAGGAAACGCTGGTCTTCCTGAATCGGTGGGACAAAGAATCATAGGCTTCCATGTGGTTGGAATAAAAGTAGAAAGCAAAATGGAAGAGCTTTCTCAGAAGACAATCAATGCGAAAAAAGAGGCTGAGGTTATAAACATTAAGGCAGAGGGTGATGCAAAAGCACTTAAAGCTTCATCCGAGGCTGAGGCTAATGCAATCAAAGCCGTAGGCGATGCTCGCAATAAGGTACTGAAAGAAACGGCGGGTATTGTGACGGCAGAAAGAGCTGCGGATATAGAAATAGCCGAGAGAATGGCAGAGGCCTTCAAGAAGACTAAGATGCAGGCGTTATCGTTTGGAAACGGCGGCGTGCCGTTCATCCTGAACGGGAAAGAAACACCCGCTCCTGAGGAAAAAAACAAAAAGGGGAAATAGTATGACAAAAATGGGTCAGGAAGTCATCGGAAGAAATGTCAGTGACATATTGATAGCAAAAATATTAGTCACCGTCTTAATCTTTCTGACCCCTCTATTTTTAGTAATTAGAGGGATCAGGTCAGGAACATTAAACGATCGGGCTGTAGCAATCGGTGCTGCTTCAATAATAGTGCTGACAATTATTTTTCTGTTTAAGTATTTGGCTTCAAAACCAGGTGCAACAATAGAAAAACACGGCGCTGTTGAGAAACACGCAAAAGTGACCGGTCCTGGTATGTTCTCTGGAATGTTTGAGCATGTCGGAATTATGGCTCCGACATTTGCTGTACTTGCAGTTGTTGTTGGTCTAATCTGGGGTATAGTCACTTACAGCGGCAGGCCCAGGAATTACATACCGACAAGAACGGTAGTACAGCAAGCAGAAGCAAAACCTCACAGTATCGCGTCGCCTAAAGTGCAACGTGGTACCATCATCTGGTACAAAGCAGGAACAGCCGGTAGCGGAGACAAAACTGCTGTACAAATAAAAAGGAACGATGATGAAATGATGGAGTTTACTAGTAAGTATGGTACACGCTATACGTGGAATAAGCGCGAAGAAAGTGGAAGATGGTACAACGACTACCCAAAAGATAGCGGGAGTTGGTACTTAGAACAAAACGGCAGTTTGAATAGTTTCAATGGCTGGATATCCGATGACAAGGATAAATTTGTTAGTTCCAATCAACTCGAACTGAACATTGAATAGACAAAACGGGGTTGCTGGCACATAGCTGGCAACCCTGTATTTTTATAAAAAAACTACCACGCTTTTATGCGAGGTAGTTTTTCTATTAGATAAAGTGGAGAAATTAATTTGCCCCAACTGTAGAACCAATTAAATTCATAATTCCAACGGCTGACACCATAATGAATATTCCTATTATTCCCCATTTCATGTGCTCATAACCTTTTTCTCTCTCTGTTGGACTATCTGCATTTTGAACAAAGACCATGACTCCATAAACAAAATAGACTATAGCTAATGCCATCAACAAATATATTATTGGCTGAACTATATCGGTTACAATTTTTTGTAAGAGAGCACTGAAAGCATTGCCTCCGGCAGTAGTATCCGTCGGTGGCAATGCAGCATATGCTTTTGGAATAATAAAATCCATCATCTATCTTTTATAGAATTATAAGGTTGGAAGTGCAGGAACTGGTATAGCGTTTCCACCGGCAGTACCGAATGTGTTTGTTAATATACCAACTAGACCCCAAACAGATACCATCACTGCAATAGAAACAATTCCCCAAATCATTTGTTCTTTTGCTTTTCCTTTGTCTTCTTCTTCTGAAGCAATCATGTATCGGAATACATTGTAAACAAACCAAACAACAGCCAATGATATGATTATTGGAAGTGCTGCATTTATCAAAGCTTTAAACCAAGCTAACAATCCAAATACAGAGTTTGGAGTATTAGAAGTCTGAGCCAAAGCTAATAATGGAAATGCGCTGACTGCGATACTTGCTAAAATTCTTTTCATATTTTTTTACTTAATCAGTCAATTTTTGACCGAAATTATTAAACAAATCTAATAAAATAAACTATACTAATAAATTACCTTATAATTATAAAACTTCTATAATTAATAAGCAAGCAGGGTAGTGAATTTTGACATTGTTTTTAAAATTAAGTACAAAATGGCTTTGTGTTTTGTTTTACAAAACCGATCCTTTAAAAGTAAGGCGTTTTTTAAAAAACAATTTTTATGTCAAAATCTACTGCCCTGCAAGCTTGGGTTATCTACAAGTTTGACATTCAAACTTTATATAAAGATTACTATAGACGTAAAGTAAAAGTATTCCTTAAAATATTTACAAGTCCCCAAACAGATACCATTACAAAGATACCGACAACTCCCCAAAACATAAGCTCTCTGCCCTCTTGTTTGTCGTCACCTGCAGATCTAATGAATTTAAATATTCCCCAAATAAAAGATAATATTGAAAGGCTTACAATCAAACCAACGATTGGATTTAGAAGACAATTTATTATAGTGGACACTAAACCTTTAAAGGTTTTAATATACCTCATACTACAAGCATTGGGAATATAACCACCCTCCATTGATGATACTGAAAGAAAAGATGACTGATTCTGTTCAGCAGAAACCGATCCCATTGTAGAAATACACTGATCTGGATTTAAAGGGTCAATATAAAAACCATCATCACAGCTTGGAGTAAGATCGTAAGTAGACTTCCCGCTCGCACTTGTGTCACTTATTGGCACACACCCACCATTTGGGCCGTTTTTTAAGCCAGTACCACAAAAAGCTGGTGCTGGTGCGTTAAAATCCGGAGAGGGTCTTAATGTTTCTGGTGTAAGAAAAGGGTTACTCTGTGCGAAAACATTCTGATTTACGATTGGCAATACAATTAATAACAAAATAGCAAAGCTTAATAATTTTATTTTTATTCCTCTTAGAGTGTTTTTCATAATTTGATTTAATTGTTTGTTATTTCGCTAAACTTAAAAAACCGGCTATGTTATTGTCTTATACTATTTACCGTACCTGTAATAATAGTAGCGATAAGTTGGGCTCCCAAAAGAACAGCCACCCCTATGCATGTGCCGTAAAAAAAGTCTTTTGCTTTTTTAAGCCCGTCTGGATTACCTTGGGCTTGAACAAAAAGAAAACCGGAATATATAAAGGCAAATATAGCGACTATTCCCCCTATTTTTACTACATATTGTAAAATATAACTTATAAAACCTTCTACATTTTGAGGACCACCAAGCGGATTTTTAATTGTTTGTGCAAAAATAAACATTGGAGCAATTAGAAACAAAAAAGATAGAACTATTGCCGATATTTTAATTGATTTACTTTTCATATTTTAATAATTAAATTACTAATCCCAGTTATAAAAATTATAAGCCTATAAATATTTACTTATTTTATTGTACTATACTTTTTAATTATCTCCAGTAAACTCTCGAGGGTGATTTCGAAATTTACAACGGGACAAGTAAACTATTTACCAAAAAAACGTAATGCCCCTGTTTCTGAATTGGTTATAGCCCCAATAACTTCCGTCATCACGAGCCATGCTCCCAAGACTATTAACATTCCGATAACAGTTTTTTTAAGCATATCCCATCCCTTCTGTATTTCTGCGGGCTTTTCTGGGTTTAATAATATTTGTCCTCCAGCGATAGTGAAAGTAATAGCTGCAACAGACGCTGATAGCTTTATGAACCAATCTAGAGCGTTGTTTATGAGTGCGGTAACTGCATTAAAATCACATGGAGACTCGGCGGTGCCTGTACAAGGTATTAGTCCTGCAGCCGCTGTCACAGCGGGAAATATAATTATTGTTGAAACCAATATCGCAAAGATTTTATTTTTCATGGCTTTTATTTAAATAAGTTATCAATTTCTAAATTTGCTTTTGAAACAGCATCTTTAATATCAGTACGGCCTGTTGTAATATTTTCAACCATGTCTTGAAAAACTTGATCTGTCTTTTTTGCATCTGGATCTATCCATCCTTTTGATATCAATGCTGAATTGTAAAAAACTGTCTTAGCTGGATCAGTCGTACCCGCTGCAATAAGATCCCGTCTTGCTGGAGCAACATCCAAAAATTCTAGCAATGTTTGTACTGATGTGCGTCCAGTAAGCATGGATAGTAAATTGAATGCTGCAAGAGAATTTGGTGAATTTTTCAAAATGGCAAAACCATAAAGCTCACCGTATGTTGTTTTTGCTTTCGCATCAAGTATTTGAGGCATCATGGCCACATCAAAATTTAGATTTGGATTCTTATCCTTAATGTCGTTAAATTCTGAAGCGAAACCAAAATAAGTTGCCAAATCTTCACTTAAGAAAAATAATTTTGATGTTGGTAATGATCTATTCCATGAATAAGAAGATTTCTTTGGGTTTGAATAATCTGTAAAAAATGTCAAAGCTGAAACGGCTGGTGGCAAAATGTCTGCTGGTGACTGATAGCTTAACTTTGATTTTAGATATCCATTTTCTAGTCCAACAATAGGATTACCCGCTTGCATAATAAGAGTGCTGAGGAGAGCTTTTGCGTTGTTGATGTTTTTAAATTCACCGAGAGAGGCTGCGCTCTTTATAATGTTTGCATTGTTGTCACTCTTAGAAATTCTCTCTGCAAGGGCTGGAAACTGGGACCATTTTGATGGCGGTATGGCTATGTTTACATTTGCTAACATATCCCTATTCCAATACATCACTAACGGATCAACAAAGAAAGGTAGGGCAAATATTCCTCCCGGTTGTATATAAAGCTCAGACTCTTGAATAAAAGTATCAATAAATGTTCTTTGAGGAACAGAATTTATCATGAAAACTTTATCCAAATATCTTTTTATAAGAGTCTGCGGAATCAAAAAAGAATCTGGTGCCTTTCCTGTAGCGATGGCTTCAACAAGCTGACCATCAATCGTATCTAGACTTTTGTATGTATAGGTCAATTTAAATTGTAAACCTCCGTCTTGTTTATATTTGCTTATGTAACTATCAAAAACTTTTTGATCGACAGTACCCCAAACACTTATTTCTACATTGCTGTTTGCAGGACTTGATGCTTTGTATGTTGAAAACGCTACCAAGCCAACAAGAATAAAAATACCAAATATTGCTGTGAGAACTAGTTTGAATTTGTTTTGATTTGGGTTCATCTGTTTTATTTTCTAAAAATTATTCCGTAATGTTGAGCACCGGCACTAATAACTCTATCCTCTTTAAAACCGTGTTTCAAAAAAAGAGTTTTGGCTTGATCTTCTGGAAAAACTGCGCTCTGTTGTGGACCAATGCCTCCAAAAGAACTTGCCCAGTCTATGACAAGCACCCTGCCACCTGATTTTAAGACTCTTCTAATTTCAAGGCAGGTATTGTCCTTTTTTTCTAACTGGAAAAATACATTTGCAACAATAATTGCATCCATAGAATTTTCTCTAAGTCTTGTTCCTCCCACATTGTCTAAGTCAGCCCAGACAATATCAATGTTGTTTAAGTGTCTAACGTTTTTAGCTTCATTTTTTAATTTCTCAAGTAAGTCTTTTTGAACATCAACAGCATAGACCTTACCAGTCTCTCCAACGGCCTCGGCAGCAAAAAAAGAATAGAATCCGGAGCCGGATCCAAAGTCTGCAACGTGAATACCTTTTCCCAAATCAAACTGTTCTATATTTTTTTCTGGATCTGAAAACATGATGATTTTTAAGAAGCGGAGCGACTATAAAAATCATCACCCTGTGAAATCCAGCTTTTGCTGGAATCCGCCTTGGGCGGATATTTCACTGGGGTGGATCTCATTGCTCACCACTTTCAATATAATTAATTTACATAACACATTATAACCTTATGAATAAAATCTTGCTAGTGGATAATTATACAAAAAAAATAGGCACGGGGTTACTAAACCCCGTGCCTACTCGAAACTTCCCTTATTCAAACAGGAAGTCTCTACCAATGAACAATTCCGCACCGTACTCTATGTTCGGTCGTGTTGCAACCGAACTAAGTTTACCTAATGCAACATACGAAGCTGTCATTTGGTTATAACTCTCACCATCACTGCAGTTGATTACAGTGAAGTGCGGGTCAGTTGCATCCCCCATAGGTAGGGATGTGTACAAATGATTCTGCTTCACTGCTGCTGCAGCAGCTTCTACGATACTAGCCTCTGGACGAATGTTTATCTTATAAGTCGTACCGTACTCCACGAAAAACCATTGTTTATTCGAAGAGTCTTTTACGATCTTGGCTCCATGAGCAGCTGCAATGGTTCCAAAGTCCAACCAAACTACGGTATAGGCTTCGTCTCCGTTTAGCTTACTCATCGTGGCACTCATACAAGACTGCTCATCACAGTCACCAGTCCTAGACTGATAGACAGTCTGAGCATATCTGAATGCACCGGGTATTATTGCATAACCCAGATTTTGGTCCCACTCGCCTTGCTTGCGAATGGTTCTCAGTCTTTCTGCCTGCTGCTTAAGCGTTAAGGATTTTACATCTTCTATCCCATCACGCTGATAGAAGCTATGTTTTTCCTTTGTGCTTCTATAGTCTTCGATGTTTTTCAGCTTGCTGCCGAATTTCCACGCAAGACTCGCGCCAGACATTTTTTCTTCGATTGAGAAGTTGGAGTATCTGTCTACAGTTTTGTGCTGATAAACTTCTGCGCTTATGCCGTTCGACTGAACCCCAACAGACACTAGGATCTCAGATCCCTTATTGTTGGACCTGTGAGCGTTTAATGAATTTAAATAAAGCCTCGTATTCGCACGATTATTGGTTTTGTAAACCAAACGCGCACCATACTCAACCCTTTCTAAATCAACCTGATTGTCTCTCTCCAGATTGAAACGCTTATAACCTACAGTTGGACTCAGTTCAAATCTATTATTAAGCAGAAACGTTGTCGCTGCTAAAATATGATCATCGCTGGTCCACTTTTCCAGAAAAAAGTACTTTTCTGGATTGTATTTTTTGCGCCAGCCTTCTGCACTGACGCCTAAAGACATCTTCTTAGAAAGTTGAGAACGGGCATTCGCACCGTATCTCACGCTGTAGTTGTCCCACTTGTTTTTTACTTTTTCATAATCGTCACTGAAGTCGGCGCTAACTACTTCTGCACCTGCCCTTAGTCCGAACTTAGTTTTGCGAAAGGAAAAGTTGGAAACTAATTCATTCCGAACCCCATAAAGCCTCTGTGTGAATTCAGCGTTGGTCTTGCCCTTGTAGACAGACATACCGCCTAATATTCCCACAGCCAATGAGCCTTCGTTCTTTAAACCAAAACTTCCAATCCTCAATATATTGAAATGAAGCGGAAGTCTAGCTCTTACGGCAGTTGACTTTCTGAGCCCATCTTTTTGTTCTGATATTGCTATAGCAAACTCTTCTTCTCCGTCGGTTGACTTAGAAGCAAAGTTAGCAACAACACCAAGCTCAGACTTATCAACACCAATCGTTTTCATGGAGTCTTTCTCAAAAACATTAGCCACAAAATTTGTGGATTTGTTTCCTTTCTCAATCTGCCAGTTGAAGCCTTCTTCAGCGTAGCAAAACTGATTTAACACTAGCACTAGCGCCGATATGATTATTGATTTCATAAGGCCTCCTTTTTCTAGATTTTAAACATTATATTTAGTTGTCAAAATACTTCTTGACTCTTACACAATTTTATCACATATATATGATAAAGTCAATGATAATGAGGGGAAACTATGGCTTAAAATATACATATATTGTTCATGATTTTTAATACAATATATTCTTGCTTGTTACAATGGTCAATACAAAAGGGCGGCCTGTACTCAGGCCGCCCATTAAAATTACCTTCATTATTTTTCTGACCGTTTATGAATGTCAGAATATTCCACACAAAGATCGATCAATTTCTTGTCTATGTCCGCTATGGTTTCAGACCTCTCCTCACCATGCCGCAGCCTCAGCCTCTGTGCTTCCAGCTTCTCCTGCTCTGTTCTAGCACGTCTCCTTTGCGATTCCGGATTAAACCCGTGGCCACGATTGCTCATAATGATCCTCCTTGTGTCGACAGTGTCCCTCCGCTCATAATTATATCATGGGATTAAACGATTGAGTAATTATTAATTTGAATTTCGACATGTATCAAAATGACAAACGCAAAAGGGGGGGGGGGTTTGCTTCGCAAACCCGCCTTTTGTATTTAATTTATCAACTTTTTTACTTTTTACTCTTTTATTTTTTAACTTTCTAGATACAAGTAATCGAAGCGATTGAATCCCCTTCTCTTAGTTTCATAACTCTTACACCTTGTGTTTGTCTACCCAAACTTGGTATTTCTTTTACTTCAACTCTTATTACTTGGCTTTTCTTTGAAATGGCTGCGATCTCATCTTCTTCATCAGTAACAACTTTTGATGCGATAATTTTCCCTGTTTTAGGAGTAACTTTCATTGTAATAATTCCTGAACCACCTCTGCCTTGTACTTTATATTCATCGATAGATGTTTTCTTTCCATAACCATTTGCGCTGATGACCAAAAATTCTGGATTCTTCATATCTTTTCTTACAACATCAGTACCGACTATAAAGTCTCCTTTATCAAGCTTCATTCCACGTACTCCTGAAGCATTTCTTCCCATAACTCTTACGTCTTTATCCTGAAATCTTATAGCTTGTCCTTCTGCTGTTGAAAGAATAACTTGATCGCCTTCTGACATAAATAATGCTGATCTTAGTTCGTCACCTGCGTCAAGAGATATTGCTATCAGACCGTTTCTTCTTACATCTTTAAATGCATCGGCATCTACTCTCTTAGTCGTACCATTTTTTGTAACCAAAATAAGTGAAAGTTTAAGATTTTTTAATTCCTTTGGCATTGCGAGAACTGAGGTAATTTTCTCTTCACTAGAAATAGAAAGATAATTTACAATAGCTTTTCCTTTTGTTGCTCTTTTACCTTCTGGAAGCTCATACATTTTTACTTGATAAGCCTTTCCTTTGTCGGTGAAGAACAAAATATCGTTGTGAGTGGTAGCTGTAAGGAAGTGCGTTATAAAATCTTCATCTTTTGTATCAAGATCCACTACACCGACTCCTCCTCTCTTTTGTTTTCTGTATTCATCTGGGTTTGTTCTCTTTACATAACCTCCTGCTGTAAGAACAAGCATGCTTGGCTCATCTGCAATCAGGTCTTCTTCTGAGAAAGATTTCACTCCACCTTTTACCACTTTTGTTCTTCTTTCATCACCGTACTTTGTTTTAATTTCGATAAGCTCATCTTTTACGATTTTCAAAATTCTCTTTGTTTTTGAAAGAATATCTTTCAAATCTTCAATGAGGGCTTGAACGGCTTTGAGTTCGTCTTCAACTTTCTTTCTTTCAAGTCCTGCGAGCTTCTGAAGTCTCATTTCTAGAATTGCGTTTGCTTGAATATCAGAAAACTTAAACACCTTCATAAGCTGAGCTCTTGCATCGTCTACATCCTTTGATTTCTTTATAAGCTTAATAATCTCGTCTATATGATCGAGGGCTTTTTTCAAACCAAGAAGGATGTGTTCACGTGCTTGGGCTTTTTTCAAATCAAACTCCGTTCTTCTTTTTATAACTATTTTTCTGTGTTCAATAAACTCTTCTAAAAATACTTTTAAAGAAAGTGTTTTGGGAACTCCGTTTACAAGTGCAACAAGGTTGAAGTGAAACTTTTCTTCAAGCTGACTGTGTTTATATAAATAATTTAGGACGCTTTGTGGTTGAGCACCATTTTTCAAATCAATAGCGATTCTGATATCTTTTGCAGACTCATCTCTCAAACCTTTTATACCTTCAATTTTTTTGTCACGAACAAGATTTGCAATAACAATAATAAGCTCAGCTTTATTTACTCTATATGGAATAGAAGTAATAATAATTTGAAATGCTCCTTTTTTGTCTTCAACTATTTCTGCGTGTCCTCGTGTAACAACTCCGCCGCGTCCTGTTGCGTATGCATGATTGATATCTTGTTGGTTGTAAATAGTTCCTCCCGTTGGAAAATCTGGACCTTTTATAAATTGTAATAAATCTTCTGTGGTTGCGTCTTCGTTGTCAGCCAAATGCAAAGTCGCATCAACAACTTCAGTAAGGTTGTGGGGTGGAATGTTTGTAGCCATACCTACAGCGATGCCGAGAGTTCCGTTCAAAAGTAAGTTTGGAACAGCTGCTGGAAGAACCGTTGGCTCTTGTTTGGTATTGTCATAGTTTGGTCTCCACTCAACAGTTTCCTTATCAAGATCCTTGAGCATTTCGCCTGAAATCTTTGACATTTTTGCCTCTGTATATCTCATAGCAGCTGCAGAATCTCCGTCGATGTTTCCAAAGTTACCTTGTCCTATTACCAAAGGATAGCGAGTAGCGAAATCTTGAGCTAGCTTCACCATAGCTTCATATATAGAAGCATCTCCATGGGGGTGATAATTTCCCATCACTTCTCCCACTACTCCGGCAGACTTTCTTGTCTTTGCTCCTGCAGTAAGACCCATTTGTCCCATGGCGTAGAGAATTCTCCTGTGAACGGGCTTCAATCCGTCGCGAACATCTGGAAGAGCTCTCTGTGTAATAACAGACATGGCGTAATCCAAATAAGATTCTTTCATCTCTGTTACTATATTTCTGTTTGAGAGTGCTTTATGTTCTCCGCTGATTTCTTTTTCTTTGCTCATAGGTTTGTTATTAATTTATTTTTACTTTTTACTATTTTCTTTTTGAATTTCCCCTTATTCTACTATATTTGAAATTGTGCTGAAACTAGAACTTGCTAAATTAATCTGATCTATTATTTTGTCTTTTGTTGAACTGCTAAATACTTGTTCTAATACTGGCTTTGCATTACTAAAAATTTTTGAAAATGATTCTTGTATTGTGTTTATCGGACTATTTTTGTCATATATCCTGATATTATTTTTCTCCTCTTTCCAAATCAAATTTAAACTGTAATTAAATATTAATATTAAAATTGTAAAAAAAATCGCTAGTGAGATGGAAAATATCCTCTTTTTTTCCATAGGCCAACTTCTAATTTTTTTAAATAAATTCATAATTTAAACAGCAGAAAGAACAACTACGTCACTCGCTTTACCTTCCAAATCTTTTCTCTTCAAGGTGAGTTTGTCTATTGGCTTTACATTATCTTCTCCTGCTTCTTTAAAATATTTCTTAAGCGCATCTTTTACACCAACTTCACCAAAGTGCATTGGAATAATTATTTTTGGCTCTATTTCTACTGAAAGTTTTTCTGCTTTTGCTGCATCGAGTACTCCTTCTGCTCCAATAGGAACAAATAAAATATCGACTTCTCCTAAAGCTTCTTTAATTTCCGAGGAAAGATTTATATCCGAAAGAGCACCCAAGAAACAAATGTTCATGTTTTCTAATGTCACAGAATATATAGTGTTGATTCTCTCTTTTCCATCATACATTGATTTTGAAGCAAAACCTTTTATAAAAACATCCTTAACCTCATATTCTCCTGGACCAGAAATAACAAATGGGTCTTTACCACTGTAAGAAAGATTTTCTGTACCATTCATATCTGGGTGATTTAAACTTACAAGCGCTATATCAGCAAAAAATCTTGCAGTCTTAAACTTTGAGTCTTTTGAAATTGGATTAAACGCGATAGTAGTATCGCCAAACTGAACTTTAAAAAATTCTACTCCTTGATATGTAATAATCATGAGCAGAAGTATAACAAATTTATGACAAATCGCAATAAAAAATTTATAAATAACAAAGTATTTTGTTTCACTTGATACAAAAGATGTTTGACAAATGTTATAATATGTAGTATATTTTTATCAGTTAGTACATTCACAGGAGGATATATGTCAAAAGGAAGATTTGTTCAAGTAAACCCAAACATTTGGGCGGAGATGAAAAAGAAAAGAATCCGCTATGTCGCAGATATCTGCAGAGAATTAAAAATTAATAGGTTGGATGATATATGCGGCCTCGTCACAATGAAAAAACCAGCCCGTAAGAAAACTGGCGGATGGACCCGTCCAGCAATTGCGCTTGCAAACTTCTTCGGATGTTTGCCTGAGGAACTGTTTAAAACAGAAACTCAAAAGTGGGGTCTTAAAGGAGAGGCTCCCTATCGTCATACGGTTTCTGAAAAAGATTTAGACTCGTCGATATCGATTGAGGAAAATCCGAGCAGGGTCATGGAGAAAATCCACGCGTGCAAAGAAATGACGCTTGCATTAAACAGCATCAGTGAAGATTATGCTGAAGTAATACGGCTCCGACACGGCATAGGTTCAAATAAACCTTTGTCATTGAGAGCTGTGGGCGAAAAGCTTAAGCTCTCGCATGAACAAGTAAGGCAGTTGGAAAAGCTTGGACTTTTCCAGCTAAAAAAAGTGTTATTGAGAGGGACATAGCTCCAGATATAATAAGTTAAAGACTCTACAAGCCCCGGCAATTTCGCCGGGGCTTTCTTTTGTTCCGGAGTTTGAACCGAGAGTACACAATTTTGACATTCCTATATTCCGTGATATTGTCATCTGCAGATTTTTACAGTTCTTGCAAAAAAAGGAGAATCGAGATGAATAATGAATGTTGTGTAGACTTCGGCAAAGAGACAATAGATAAGGTATCAAAGATCTTGAGAAAGATACCTGGTTTAACAACAAAGGTGAGGAAGCTCATAATAAGTTATTCCTTGGCCCTTTTTAACAATGGGCGCGTAAGGAGACTCGGTTATAAAAGGTTCCTTAAATCAAAAAACCCCGCATACAAAAGTTGGGGAGCAGCCGTCTTGCTTGAGAAAGAAGTAAGAGATTCAAAATCAAGCAACAGAAAGATTTCTTCTGAAATAATAAAGCAGGTCAAAACTGCATTTATTGATTCAGCAAAAATCTGGGAATCAGAACATCACGCCTGTGCTCAAAACGGAAGAGACATGAGAGTCCTTTCTAAAAACATTCACGTCATCATCAAGATTCACAAAAAAATTAAGTGAATGTTTTATAAAAGACCAGCCCGGTAACACACGGGCTGGTTTTATTTTTTTTGTATTTATTCTATTCCCCGAGGTTGAACCTCGGGATATCCTTTTGTCATTCCCGCGCAGGTGCGGAAGCAAATACTTTTGCTTCCGCATCTGCGCGGGAATGACACAAAAACACCCTTTACATGTAAACACTATTATAGTAATCTTGGTTCTGTTAAATTAAGTTGCACAAAAAGCTAACCTTGTTAGAAAAGACCGCAAATTTTCAACAAAACTTTTTGTTTCGCTCATGCGAAACGGATAAACATTATTACGGTTTATCAGGTGCGGTTATTTTTATTTATAAAAACCTGTCCTGTTAGAAAATTAACTGACGGAAAGGGGGAATAATAAAAAATTTAACGTACAAAGTTATAACAAAAAAATAGTTTATAATTTTCTAATAGGATGGTAAAAGAAAAAAAGGAGAAAGTAGTTAAAGTAGAGGATGAAAAAACAAAGGCCAAAAACAGTAGTTTGATGGCTAAGTATTTCAATGACACAAAAAACCCACCAATGGCGGGAGAGGTTGTTGAAGGAAAAGTTATTGGTATTGAAAAATCTAGAGTATACGTAGATTTACAACCATACGGTACAGGTATTATTTACGGAAAAGAATTTATCACAGCAAGAGATGTTATAAAGAAATTGAACATCGGAGATACAGTTTCTGCTAAAATTGTAGACCATATAAACACAGAAGGTTATATTGAAATCTCTCTAAAAGAAGCTAGACAAGCTCTTATTTGGGATGAAGCAGAAAAAGCGATTAAAGATAAAGTTACTTTCGATCTTCCAGTTCAGGAAGCAAACAAAGGAGGTCTTATCATTTCATGGCAAGGTATTATCGGTTTCCTTCCAGCATCACAACTTAAATCTGAACACTACCCTAAAGTAGCTGATGGTGATAAAGATAGAATACTTGAAGAATTGAAAAAACTTGTAGGCCAAAAAATATCGGTCGCAATTATTACAGCAATACCAAAGGAAGGTAAGCTTATTTTCTCTGAGAAAAATCTTGAGAAAAAAGAAAATCAAAAGAAGGCAGATAAATATAAAGTTGGAGATGTACTAGCAGGAGAAGTTACAGGAACAGTAGACTTCGGTATATTCGTAAAACTTGAGGACGGACTAGAAGGACTTGTGCACATTTCAGAAATTGACTGGGCTTTGGTAGAAGATCCAAAAACCATGTTCAAAATCGGCGACAAAGTACAGGTTAAAGTAATAGAAGTAAAGGATGGAAAAGTTTCTCTATCTATTAAAGCTTTAAAAACAAATCCTTGGAAAGAAGCTGAGAAGAAATACAAGAAAGGAGATGAAATAGAAGCTGTTATCATCAAATTTAACAAATATGGAGCTCTTGCAAGTATAGAAGAAGGAGTTTCAGGTTTGGTACACATTTCAGATTTCGGATCAGAAGCAAAAATGAAAGAAAAAATAAGCTTAGGTAAGAGCTACACTTTCAAAATCAATGTTTTTGAACCAAAGAATCAAAAGATGGGTCTTAATTTTGTAAAATAATCAAAACAAAAAGGGGGGGCACG
>JAVHRR010000007.1:0-3641 GCA_036171775.1 Minisyncoccota bacterium | reverse complement strand
CCCCCCCCCCCCCCCCCCCCCCCCCCCCCTTTTTGTTTTGATTATTTTATCCCGAGCCGTGTCGAGGGGTTGAATCACCTTGAATCATAAATAGTGTCTTTATATTTCAGATATTTAAAAACCCGCGGTTTTGCCGCGGGTTTTTTGTTATTCTGATGCAAACTCTGAATCTTTTTTACTTTCGAGCTTCGGTGCACTTACAAATCCGCAGCTGACACAGATTTTTTGAGAAACGTACACAGTCGAAACAGTGCATCCTTCCGGTGTGTAAGTCTCTGTTCTGACATTTCTTACTGATTTGTATGCACTCTTTTCACCGCAATTATCGCATTTTTTAGGAAAGAAAAAACAAATGACTCCGCATGTAAACGCGGCCATCATGATCAAAACCACGATGGTTACATGAATTAAAACCTGCTGTAATTCTACATGCATATTATATTCCCCCTTTTATGTACAAAACCTTTACTAAAATAAAACAAAATATTATAAAAGTCAATACAAAACGGGTTTCGCGAAGCGAGACCCGTTTTGTATTTTGTTATTTACTTTATAACATTATAACTTTACACTTTATAACTATTTAAGACTATTTACCTTCATCGTCGCAATATCTCTTCCATCTACAACGATAGACTCAAGTCCTTCAGCTGCATTCTTCATTATTTTTTTTATTGTATCCTGTTCAGCTGGTTTAAATTTTCCAAGAATTGAGGCTTCAACAGCTTCCTCTCCTGATGGCTTTTTCATCTTTCCTCCAGCTGTTGTTGGAGAAATACCTATTCTCATTCTTATAAACCCTTCTGTTTTTACCGCCTTCATTATATCTGCAACACCTTTATGTCCTCCAGAACTTTTATTGAAAGAGATTTTTATTTTTCCAAATGGAATATCTAGATCATCATGCACCACAACTAACGTCTCGGCTGCTTTTTTATTTTTGATCAATGACCTTACTGCATCACCGGACTTATTCATAAAAGTATTTGGCTTTATTAAAAGCACATTGTTTTTACCAATTCTTGTTTTAGCAACTTCTGATTTTAATTTCTTATCCTCCTTCCATTCATCTTTATCTAAATCAATTCTTTTTGCCAAAGCATCGACAGCAATCCTTCCGGTATTGTGTCTCGTGTTTTCATATTCTTGTCCTGGATTTCCAAGACCAACGATTATATATTGCATATATTCCAGTATAAAGTTAAAAGTTGAAAGTGTAAAGTTGAATTACAAAATATTAAACAAAACTATTTTGAAAAAATACCTGTTGCTTTTACTTTATAACCTTATAACTTTTCATCCCTTCGGGAGATCTGCCGTAGGTATGACAACTTTAAAACTTAAATTTGTGTATTTACAAATTTTGTAGTATAATGGGCACTAGAATACAATTTTAGCAATATTTTAAGCCCTATAATCCGTTTTCGACGGATTCGGGCGACCGTTCAATCGGTTTAGCCGTTATTTCAAAAATGCAACAAACAAAAGAGTTTATAAAAGAGACACTATATATAGTAATTTTGTCATTGATAATTGTCTTACCTATAAGGACTTTCATTGCACAACCTTACATTGTTTCAGGTGCCTCTATGGATAACACATATCAAAATGGGAACTATCTTATAGTAAATGAGATTTCATACAAATTCGAAGAACCAAAAAGGGGTGAAGTGATAGTTTTTAAAACACCGCCAAAAGGACTCGAGTTGCAAAAACTTCCAACTACGAAAACTGTTTATTACATAAAAAGAATAATAGGTCTTCCTGGAGAAACGGTCGAGATAAACGGTGACGAAGTAAAAATATATAACAAAGAAAACCCCGACGGAATAATTCTAATAGAACCATATGTCTTTATAGACAAAGTTATTTCTTCCCCATTTTCAGACATCAAATTGAAAATTACACTAAACGAAGATGAATACTTCGTAATGGGAGACAACAGACACAACAGCTCAGATTCAAGACTTTGGGGGGTTCTGCCAAGAAAAAATATAGTAGGTGAATCATACTTGAGACTCTTCCCTTTTAATGAAATATCAATTTCACCGGGAGAATATAATAATTACTAATAAACATGAAAAAAACAAAATCTACAAAAAAATCAGCATCTTCAAAAAATAGTTATATTAATTTTCTTCCTATCAATAAAATGGCAGAAGCTGCTCTCTATTTTGGTTTTACATCCACAAAGCCACTACAAATAACAAAAGATGATGTTCACAAAGCTTCTTCACTAAAAGACGCTTATTCGAAAAATGTCTCTGGTTTACCATGGATGTTTTCTCAGGTTTTTGCAGAAGAAAGAGTTGCATTGTTGCGTGAGTATTTAGAAAAAAATCTTTCATCTTTTCCCCAACCTATTATGCTTGTTCATGAAAGCGATATCATAAAAGAAAGAGCAAAACACACCATAAATCTTGAAGTAATGGGCACAGATAGAAGTATCGCAGAAGCGCTTCTTATAAAAACAGCGGTATCAATGTTGAAAGACAACGGTTACAAAGACTTTACTATTGAAATAAACAGCATTGGTGATAAGGAGTCAATGAACAAATTCTCAAAAGAACTTACAAATTACTACAAGAAAAATTTAAACAGTCTTTCAGCTCACTGCAGACAAAATTTTAAAAAGGACCCTTATTACCTTTTACACTGCACGGAATGTGATGCCGAAGGCAAATTGAAAGAAGCGGCTCCTACATCTATAAGCTGCCTTTCTGATATTAGTCGTGCACATTTTACGGAAGTTCTCGAGTTTATTGAGACTATGGGCATTCCTTACAAAATAAACAATTGTTTAGTACCAGACAAAAAATATTGTTCAGGAACTGTTTTTGAAATAAAAGAAACATTGGCAAATGGTGAAGTTGGTGAGACTCTTGCTGTTGGTTTTAGATATGACGGTATTGCTCAAAAAGTGGGATACAAAAGAGACAATCCGGGTGTTGGTATCAAAATTTTCCTTAAGAAGAAAGCGATTATTAAAAAGGTCTCAAAGCTTGCTAAACCTTTGGCATTTTATATCCAGCTTGGTGATGAAGCAAAACACAGAAGTCTTGAGCTCATTGATATGCTTAAAGATGAAAAAATATTTGTTCATCATATGCTAGGACGCGACAAGTTTGGCAGTCAGTTCGCCCATGTAGAAAAAACTAAGGTTCCTTATGTAATTATTATGGGAAAAAAGGAATTCTTAGAAAAATCTGTCATGGTAAGAGAAAACGTAACAAGAACTCAACAAACCATTCCAGTTCACAAATTGGCCGAATACATCAAAAAGTTAAAAGTTTAGTCTATTTAACTAGAATGATCCCCTTCCACAGCATTTACTGGAGTTGCATTTTAAAAAATAAGGTGTTAATATCATCATCCATATGGCAATAAATTTAGAAATCGAAAAAAATAGCAACGAAAGCAACGCAAGTATGCTTAGACGTTTTACAAAGAAAGTTCAAGGTTCTGGAGTACTTCCAAGAATAAGATCTATTAGATATTCAAAAAGAAAGCTTTCTCCTTACAAGGTAAAAGTCCAAAGATTGTCATCTATAGCTAAAAAGACAGAAATAGAAGAACTTATAAGAATGGGCAAAATGGCAGACAGAAACGACGCTCAATCAAGACCAAGAACAAAGAAATAA
>JAVHRR010000006.1:0-56198 GCA_036171775.1 Minisyncoccota bacterium | reverse complement strand
CCCTAGAAGGGAATTTCTTGTTTGTGCCGGAAGAGGGACTCGAACCCTCATGACCTTGCGATCGATAGATTTTGAGTCTATTGCGTCTACCAGTTCCGCCATCCCGGCATTTTGAAAAATATATGAATCGACACTTACTAACGCGAATAACTATATACAATTTATGAACAAAAATCAATTTTTGGTAATAGACATTTATGATATAATTCGTATTGCAATTAACTTTATAACTTTATACTTTTAACTTTAAAACTTATTATATGACACAATTTTACAGCGACTCAATATTTTGGTTAGAGACAGAAAAAATACAACCCAATCCTTTTCAACCCAGAAAAGAGTTTGATGAAGCAAGATTAAAAGATTTAGCAGAATCCATACGACAGTACGGAGTTCTTCAGCCCATCGTTGTTACAAGAAATGAAGTTCAAAAAGAAGATGGCGGTATCGTTGTTGAATACGAATTGATTTCTGGAGAGAGAAGACTTCGCGCATCGAAAATAGCTGGCATTCCACAAATTCCTGCTGTGATTCGCTCAAACGACGAGTCAAACCTAATGAAGCTCGAGCTTGCCATTATTGAAAACCTACAAAGAGAAGATTTGAACTGTGTTGATAGAGCAAAGGCTTTTCAACAGCTTGTAGCAGAGTTTGGTTTTAAACATACCCAAATCGCTGCAAAAATGGGCAAGAGCAGAGAGTATGTATCAAACAGCTTGAGAATACTCGCTTTACCTGAACACATGCTATTGGCCGTTTCTGAGGGAAAGATTTCAGAAGGACACACAAGACCCCTTCTTATGCTTACAGACAGAAAAGAAGAACAAGAAACTCTTTTTAAGGAAATTATTTATAAGAAGATAACAGTGCGTGATGCCGAAATGATAGCAAGAAAGATTGCTGTTGAAAGAGCCAGAAAGAAGGAAGTTGTTTTTGATCCTGAAATAACGGCACTTGAAGAAAAGTTTGCAGAATCTTTAGGAACAAGAGTTCATATTGAAAAAGGTGAAAAGGGAGGAAGAATTACAATAGACTTCTTTTCAAACGATGATGTCCGTGCAATATTAGAATTGTTAAGTACAAAAGATAAGAGAAAAGTTGACGAGCTTTTGAACAAACATATTGCCTCAGTGGAAACAGCAGAAGAAATTTTAAAATTGTCAAAGATTACTGAAGAAGAAGCCATAGCAATAGACGACAGAAGTGCGATCGAGAAGAAGGAAGAAGAGGAGAGTGAGGATTTGTATTCAGTAAAGAACTTCAGCTTGTAGCTTTTTAGAGACGTAGCTTATTAGGAACTTTAGCACCGCGCTTAAAGGACGGTTGCGCGACGTGATTTCGCAAAATCAACAAATGGCAGTTCGCGAAGCGAACTGCCATTTGTATTTGTGTATCTCCTAAAAAGCTAAGAAGCTACTTCCTACAAGCTATTTGTTATTTTTGTCTCGGAATTTGATTTTTACTTTTGTTTTTTTCCAAATAATTGCTTATGTGTCTTTTTGCCATGTTCGTTTTGGCCATTTCAAGCCACTTTGAAGATGGTTTGCTTGATTCTTTAATAATTATTTCAACAATATCGTTATTTTTTAGCTTTGTATCGAAAGAAACCATTTTTCTATTAATTTTTGCTCCACTTGTATGAATTCCTATATCAGAATGGATCGCAAATGCAAAATCCAAAGCGCAGGATCCTATCGGCAAATCTACAACATCGCCTTTTGGTGTAAGTACAAATATTCTATCATTGAAAAAGTCCACCCTAAGATCTTCAATAAAGTTTTCTTTGTCAGCATCCGTTTTAATATGTTTTTGTGATTCGGCCAATTCATTTATCCATCCTGGAGACCCAGCTGGATTCTTTTCAGATGGCGCAGGGAAGTTAATTACCTTAGGGAGAAATTGTTTAAACCAATTTGATTCTGAATTTTCTTTTTGCTTAACTGATCCATTTTCTTTATATGAAATGTGAGAAGTTATACCGTACTCTGAGTCATGGTGCATTTCAAAAGTACGAATCTGTATTTCTATTGTAACCCCATCTTTTGTTAGCACAGTTGTATGCAGGCTTTTATAACCGTTTGGTTTAGGGACCGCAATATAGTCCTTAATTCTGCCAGGAATCGGTCTGGTTATACTATGAATAATACCCAGTACTTTGTAGCAGTCTGTAATGTTTGCCACGTTGATACGAATAGCAAGAATATCAAAAATTTTGGTTATATCATTGTCGTGAGTCTTGAGTTTCTTGTGTAAGCTGTAGATTCCTTTTTGTCGATAATCTGTTTTAAAATTTGTTATATTTTCTTCAGCTAAAGATTTTTTTACGTATTTAATAACTTTATTTAATTCTAGGATCGATTCTTCCTCCTTGCTTTTCAAAAGTTCTTTTGTTTTCTTAAATTCTTCTGGATTAATGTATTCCAAAGACAAATCCTCAAGTTCACGAGAAAGCATTCTAATAGAAAGTCTGTTTGCTAGTGGCGCATAAATCTCCAAAGTTTCTAAGGCTATTCTTTGTTGTTTATCAGGACGAACATGTTTTAGTGTGCGCATATTGTGAAGTCTGTCGGCAAGTTTTATGACAAGTACACGAATATCTTGTGCTGCTGCTACAAGGAATTTTCTTAAACTTTCAACGTGTCTTTCTGCACCAGTGTATTTAACTTTTCCAAGTTTTGTAACTCCATTTACCAAAAAAAGTACTTCCTCACCAAACTCTTTCTTTATTGTTTCTTCTGTAGCAACACCATCTTCAATTGAGTCATGAAGTAAGCCAGCCACTATTGTAGTCGCTCTCTTTTTTAAACTTGCGAGTATGAGCGCGGTACCATACACGTGAGTAAAGTAAGGTTCACCGGATTTTCGAAGTTGTCCCTCGTGAGCTTTCAACGCAAAATTATAAGCTTTTTGTATAAACTCTTTGTCTTTCTGTGACGGGGAATCCATCAATGCTATAAGTTCTTCTGATGACATATGTATGTAGTCTAAAGGCAAAGAGGTACAATGTCAAAACAATAGATACAAAGATGGGTTTCGCTTCGCGAAACCCATCCTGATTATTTTTGCTTATTTTTGTTCAATTTTGTGCGGATTGTGCATCGGACAAAGTTTGTCTGAGCATCTTTCAGGAATGGTCTTAGTGCCGAGCATCATCAAAGCTCCACAAGTAGGGCAAAGTTTGCCCGTTGGCTTTGCTTTGATAGCGTACTTACATTTTGGATAGTTTGAGCAGCTATAAAATATTCCAAACCTTCCTTTTCTTTCTGCCATTTCACCTGTTTTACAGATAGGACACTTTATACCAGTTGAGTTTATAGGTGCACCTTCTCCTTTTTTAATGTATTTACATTTTGGATAGTTTGCACATGAAATAAATTTTCCAAATTTACCTTCTCTTTCTACAAGTTTACCTTTTGTACAGTCTGGACACATTTCACCAGTTTCTTTTGGTCCCTCAAGCTCTTCACCGGTAATCTTTCTAGCACCGACACATTCAGGATAATTTTTACAGCTCAAAAACTTACCATTCTTTGAAAGTTTAATAATCATTGGCCCTTGGCATTTTGGACATTTCATACTTGGGTCGGCCTCGCCAAGATTTGTAACTTTCTCTATTCCACCTTTAGCTTTGACTTCTTTTTGGAATGGCCCGTAGAAATCTTTCAAGGTTTTCAAATATTCAGCTTTTCCTTCTGCGATAGCATCTAGCTTGTCCTCCATTTCTGCTGTAAAAGTATCACTTATGTAATTTGGAAAGTTTGTTTCAAGGAAATCACTCACAACTTCACCAGTGTCGGTAGGGAAAAGAGCTTTGTTTTGTTTTTCAACATAACCTCTAGCCTCAATCGTTTTCATAATAGAAGCAAAAGTAGAAGGTCTTCCGATGCCTCTTTTTTCAAGTTCTTTAATAAGTCCAGCTTCAGAATATCTTCCTGGCGGTTCAGTAAATTTTTCTGTACTTCTTAGTTCAATCAATTTCAAAACATCACCTTTTTGCACAACTGGAAGTTCAACATCTTCACCACGAGCTCCTGGATCAGCTTTTAACCATCCATCAAAAAGCATTCTTGAACCGTTTATTGAAAATGTAGGAATCTCGCCCGCGTCCACAATAGCAGTTATTTTTGTTCTCAATATTTTTGCATCTGACATTTGTGAAGAAACAGTTCTTTTCCAGATAAGATCATAAAGTTCAATTTGCTCATCATTTAGACCAGCACTTTCTTTATTTGCATCTGTTGGTCTGATAGCCTCGTGAGCTTCCTGTGCATTTTTACTTTTTGTAGCGTACACAGTTCTTTTTGCATAGTTTGCTCCGTATTTTTTTGTGACCATAATGCCGATGTTATCAAGTGCAACAGCGCTCAAGTTTGTACTATCTGTTCTCATGTATGTAATAAGACCGGCCTCGTATAGTTTCTGAGCGACTCCCATTGTTCTAGATGGAGCATATCCAAGTCGAGTGCTGGCAGTTTGTTGAAGTGTGGATGTGGTAAATGGAGCTTTTGCGCTTCTTTTTGCTTCAGTTTCAGTAACACTTTTTACAGTCCAGGTTTCTTTGTTTCCGACTTCAAGAATTTTATCTACAAGTTTTTTATCACGAGGTTCTTCGTCGCAATTTAAAAGAATTTTTGTCTTATCTTTTGTTTCTGTGTCAGCTTCGATTGTCCAATACTGTTCAGGCTTGAATGCGCGTATCTCTCTTTCTCTTTCCATAATAATACGAAGAGCGGGGGATTGAACGCGTCCCGCAGAAAGTCCATAACGAACTTTTTTCCAGATAAGCCCAGAAAGATCATAACCTACAAGTCTATCAAGAACTCTTCGAGCTTCCTGAGCTTTTCTAAGGCTGTCATCTATTTCAGTAGGATGAGTAAGCGCTTCTTTAATAGCGTCTTTTGTAATTTCATAAAAACGAATTCTTTTTGGATTTTTCAAACCAACAGCTTCTTTAATATGCCATGCAATAGCTTCTCCTTCTCGGTCAGGGTCGGTTGCGAGTAATACTTCATCAGCTTTTTTTGCTAAGCTTTTTATTTCAGAAACAACTTTTTCTTTTCCAGGACTTATCTCGTAATGGGGAATAAAACCGCCAGGAATATCAATAGCGTCTTTGTTGGACTTTGGTAAATCACGAATATGCCCGACGCTTGCTCGGACTGTATATGCACCTTCCAAATATTTTTCTATCGTCTTCGCTTTTGACGGAGACTCAACAATTAAAAGTTTCACCGGGTAGTGAAATTTCAAGTTGTTTTTATATTGCTATAAACCCAAACTGAAACCTCAAAAAGTTATTTTACTAATGATATCGACAGTTAAACGACCGTGTAGAAAAAACAAAAAGCAATGACTTGAAATTCTACTATCCGGTTCATCGAAGTGCATTATTACACACAAATGTTATTTTGTGCAAATTTTTGATATAATTTAACGTAAATAAAATAGCATCATGACCAAATATATTTTAATAGGCGGATACATATATAAAGCACAAGATGGTGGAAAAGCATTTTGTGAAGAATTAGTAAAAGGAATTAATAATAGACCTATCAAAATTCTTGATTGCTTATTTGCACGCAGCAATGATGATTGGAAAGATAGATTTAAAAACGATCACGATTTTTTTTCTAAATTCATTAAGGATTTTAAGTTGGAACTCGCGTTGCCTGAAAATTTCATAGATCAATTAAAAAATTCTGATGTATTATTTTTTCAAGGCGGCGACCCCGAATTACTTATCTCAGTGTTAGAAACAGTTGGTGATTGGAGAGAAGAATTGAATGGAAAGACTATTGTTGGTAGTTCTGGTGGAGCAGATGCTATTTCTAAATATTACGGGGTTATTAAGAACCTCGATGTGGGGGAAGGATTGGGACTATTACCCATAAAATTTATTCCTCATTGGAAATCTAATTATAATCAAAAAATAAATGAAAAAATTGATTCATTCCTAGAAACACTAAAATTATATAAAGAAAATTTGGAAACAATAACACTAATGGACGGTGAATATATTGTAATAGAAAGGTAAATATCACTTATTATTGACAAGTGGAGAATAGTGTGATAAACTTTGGACAGATGGTGGTCAAGCCTCGATAAAGGAAGGTGCTACAAATGGCAAACGTTATTTTAAATGCAGCGAAGTTTTTGAAGGTTCTGTCTGTCGGCGATACGTTTTGGTACATGTCTTCTGACGATATTAAGCCATTGGCCATTGTTGGCCCATGTGTCGTCGATAAAATAGGTGCCGTTGAAGTCGATGGGGGTAATGAAGAACCTTTAGTTCTAGTTACATATCACAGAGGAAAGAAGGTGGAGTCGAATTCGGTGTCCTACCTTACTGACCGTTGGAGAGGAGTTTTTCTTTCTAAAAATGATGCAACTAAATATTTGGCATCAAGAAAGAAAGCCTTCGCTACCGACAAAAAACTGATCGCTCTGGTAAAAAAACGTAAGCAGGAATTTATAGATTCGCTGCAGGAGGATCCATGGCATTCGTAAAAAGCGCAGATTTATCTGCCACCCGTTGCAATTGTGCAGCGGGTTTTGTTTTAAAATATTACTGTTAAGTTAACCGAATTTCTCCAATACTTTCTTTTATTAACCCTTTAATCTCCATTATAGAAATTACAGTTGAAGCTTTCGAAACTGGCATTTTCATTTTCCTCCAATACTTATACCTACATGCACCCAAGTTCGCCATGGCGAACTTGGGGAAGTGGTGATAGAATGAATGTATGAAAAAATATCGTAAATATAAAGGAATTCCGGTGAATTCTTTCGGTATACCAATATTTACTGCAAATGAAGATAAAGAACGCAAAAACAAACGTGAATACAAATATCATCAATATCAATATTTTAATTGTACTCTCGAAAAGGCAGCACCAAAGAAACTTATTGTTATGTATGACATTCCACATGAGAAGAAAAAAGAAAGGGATTGGTTTAGAAGACATTTGAAAAAATTCAATTTTATAATGATACAAAAAAGTGTTTGGGTCGGTCCATCACCGTTACCAAAGGATTTTCTAGATTATGTAAAATCAATTGGTCTTTTAAATCAATTAAAGACTTTCAAACTAGCGAAGTCGTACACAGGAGAGGAGAATGTTTATAAAAACACTTTAGGTTTATAATTGTTAAAATACCAAGTTCGCCATGGCGAACTTGAGATTATATACCTTAAGTTACAATAGGAAAAACGTGTAATTGGTTATCTATAGCAAGGACTGTCCTTGCTATAGGTTATGTCAATCTAATTTCACCCATACTCTCCTTAATCAATCCTTTAATCTCCATTATAGAAATCACTGTGCTCGCTTTCGACACAGGCATTTTTATTTGTCGTATCAATTCATCTTTTTCTAATGGTTCATTAAGAATTTTTACTACAAGCATTTCTTCGGGAGAACAATCAGAATATTTGAGTTCTAAATTTTGAGGTGTTTCATTTATTTTAAAATCAAGTGCTTCTAAAATATCTTCACTGTTTCGCACAGGTGTTGCTCCAAGACGAATAAGCATATTTGGCCCTTCGGAATTTTTGAAAAAGATTGAACCGGGGACTGTGAGAACATCCCGATTGTATTCCGTGGCAAATTTGGAAGTGATGAGTGTGCCGGATTTTATTTCTGCTTCTATTACAAGTACGGCATGTGACATTCCAGCCATTATTCTATTTCTTTGCGGAAAGCTGTAAGGAGTAGCGCGAAATTTTGGTTCGAATTCTGAAATCAGACCGCCGCGAGCTTCGAGGATTTTTTCGGCGAGCTGTCTGTGTGTGCTTGGATATAAGACCGATTCATGAAGGCCTGAACCAGGGACCGCAATCGTCATTAAGCCCGCATCTAGGGCCGCTTTATGAGCTATTCCGTCTATTCCAAGGGCAAGACCAGATACTATACATATATTGTATCCTCGAAGACCTGATATAAGCTTTTCGCAGACATCTTTTCCATATTGAGAGTATTTACGAGAACCAACAACACAAAGTATTTTTGCATCAGGTGAGGGAAGTTTACCTTGCAGATATATTTTTTCCGGTGCATCGGCAATTTTACGAAGCATTTCTGGAATTTCTTCGCTTTCAAGTTCGATTATTTCAAAATCTTTTAACATTGAGTTTATTGTAGCATCTGATAGAATAAATCACAGTAAAAATTAGTTTTAGTAAAATAAAAGAGCTTGGCGATATATTCTTATTACCCCAGTCAAATAAAAAGCCAATTTGACGGGGTGATGATTTTTATAGTCGCTACGCTCGTTAAAAATCAATCATGCTAGACATCAAATTCATCAGAGAAAATAAAGAACTCATCATACTGGGGGCAAAAAAGAAAAATCTCAAGTTTGATCCCACTGAACTCATTTCTTTAGACGACCAAAGAAAAGAATTGCTTACAACTATAGAAAAAATGAGAGCAGACCAAAATGCTGTATCTTTTAAACTTCCACAAATTACTGACGCTGTTGCAAGAGCAGGACTTATATCCGAGATGAAGGTTTTAAAAGAAACTTTACAAAAAGAAGAAGAAAAGCTTAAGGCCGTCATGATAAAGTGGCAAGAGATTATGCTTCAAGTTCCAAACCTTCCAGATATTTCTGTGCCAGAAGGTACCTCAGATGCCGATAACAAAGAGGTAAAAGTTTGGGGAGAAATTCCAAAGTTTGATTTTATACCAAAAGACCATGTAGAGCTTATGGAAAAGCTTGATCTTGCTGATTTTGAAGCGGGCTCTAGAGTTTCTGGTTTTCGTGGATATTTTTTGAAAAATGAAGGAGCAGAGCTAGAGTTTGCGGTTTGGCAACTTACAATGGATTTGTTTAGAGAAAAAAAGAGTGATTATAAAGTCATGTTTGTTCCCTCACTCGTAAAAAGAGACACATTACTTGGTACAGGATATTTGCCACAAGGTGAGGATGATATGTATAAGACTCAAGACACTGATTATCTTGCTGGTACCGCTGAAGTTGCAACCATGAGCTATTTTGCTGACAAAGTTATTGATAAAAATGATTTACCTAAAAAAGTTTTGGCTTTTTCACCTGCATTTCGAAGAGAAGCAGGGAGTTATAGTAAAGACGTGAAAGGACTTTACAGAGTTCATGAATTTATGAAATTTGAGCAAGTTGTTATTTGTGAAGCAAGTCATGAGACAAGTGTAAAATATCACGAAGAGCTTTTGCTTAACGCTGAAGATATATTGCAAGCGCTCAATCTTCCATATCACGTTGTTGTAAACTGTGGAGGTGACTTGGGACTAGGGCAGGTAAAAAAATACGATGTTGAAACCTGGATGCCATCAAAGAATAAATATGGCGAGACCCATTCATGTTCATATTTTCATGATTTTCAAGCAAGAAGACTTAATATCAAATATAGAGATGCAGATGGAAAGCTGAAGTTTGTACATTCACTAAACAACACGGCGATAGCCACACCAAGAATTTTGATTCAAATAATTGAAAATGGTCAGCAGGCAGATGGTTCTATAAAAATACCAGAAGTGCTCAGAAAATATATGGGCGGAAGAGAATTTATAGCAAAAAAGTAAAAATTAAACACAAAAAAGCGGGTTCGCTTCGCGAACCAGTTTTTTTGTGTTTAATTTTTAAAAAGTCTAGTATAATATAATTAAATATTATATGGCATATCAAAGATCAAACATAGGTGCGTCTCTAAATAAAAAAAGAAAAGTCGGTCTTGTGAAAAAGATAGGGGCTTACTTTATTTTTATATTATTTTTTATTTCACTGGCAGTTTTGGGACTCACTAAAGATCAAGTTCGTATAAAAAATATTGTAGTTACAGGCAATTCATCTGTTTCTACGGAAAATATTTTAAAATTAGTTGAGGTTGAAATAAGTAAAGTTTATTTATGGATAATTCCGACAGATAATATAATTTTGCTCCGTGAAGCTGAAATCGAAAATGAAATATTAAATACTTTTAAGAAAATCGGCACGGTGAATGTTTATGTTCACGGAATTGATAAAATCGAGATAGCGGTTACAGAAAGGGAGTCTAAAAACTTATGGTGTAAGGGCGCGACCGCAGACATAAAGGTCTGCTACTATATGGATTCAAATGGTTTTATTTTTGAAGAAGCGCCAAATTTTTCAGAGAGTGCTTTTCCAGAGTACTTTGGTTTGATTAAGGATCAAAATCCAGTTGGTCAGTTGTATTTAAAAGACAATTTTAAGAATATTTCTAGTTTGTATATCACATTTAAGAAAATGTCTTTTTCGCCAAAATATTTTAATGCTGTAGATGAACATGAATACGAAGTTTATCTTGTTGGTGGAGGAAAAATAATTCTAAATGACAAAAGAAGCTTCGTGTCATCACTAGTCAACCTTCAGGCTCTAGTTGATAACGGATATATAAAAAATGATATAGAATCTCTAAAGAAAATCAAATATATTGACTTAAGATTTGGAAATAAAGTTAATTTTGAACTAAAAACTAGCTTGTAGGAATTAGCTTCTTAGCTTTTTAGGAATAAAAAGTTTATTTTAGTTTTTTTGAATGGTCTAATAAGCTAAAAAGCTACAAGCTACCTTCTGTTAGATAAGCGAATCTGGATCTACATTTACTAAAACCTCAATAGGAAGGGCTTTTAATTTGTTGTATAAATCTTTGTCTGGCCATTTTCCACCGGGTATTTTAATTATGCCATTTACTCCATATTTTCCTTTTGCTTGCGGTATAAAGGCTGGAAATATGTCTATTTCGTAAGGCTCAATCATTTTTTGGATGTTTTCTACAAATTCTAAAACTTCATTTTTGGATCCAGAAATGGAAATTTTTATTAATGTTGTAAAAGGCGGAAAATTTAGTTTTTCTCTATCATTTATTTCGTCTTTATAAAAATCTACCAAGTTTCCTTTTATTGCATAATCAAAAACCTTTTGTTTCATATCTCTAGTTTGAATAATAAAGTTTTTGTCAGTAACAGATCTTATTTTTAAAAGTATGTTTAATATTCTTTCATTAATTCTAAAATCTGGAATAGAAAAGAATGAATCGATAGACACGACAGCAGTATTTTGAATCTTATTTGTAAGATACAAAAGAGCCATTTCCGTACCTATTAAAATTCCTTGTGGTGAATTGTAGAACTTATTTGCAACATCCTGTGCTTTTTTGTGAGACGGAGTATTGTCTGCATCAATTCTGTAAATGTTAACACTTGGATATTGTTCTCTAATTTTTTCCTCCACAAGTTCTGAACCAATACCAAGCGTTGAAAGTCTCCATCCACTACAATGAGAACATTTTTCTAATGCGCTTCTTCTTTCACCACATTTATGACAAAGAAAGAAATTTTCCATACTTGATTTGTGAAGCACTGTGTGTGCCCCGCAAGAATTGCATTTCACTATATTTCCACAATCCGCGCATATAGTGGAAGGGGAAAGCCCTCTTCTACCAGTAAAAATGAACATATGTTCATTGTTTGTAATATTTTCTTTTATTTTATTTTCTAAACTTTCACTAAGTATTCTGAAGGTTTTTTTGCCTTCATTACAATCAGCATCTTTTTGCACAGCGCGCATATCTATTATTTCCTGGGTAGAAGTAGTAAGTGAACGAAACTTTAGTGAAGACAGCTCCACAAACTCACCATTTTTTTGTTTCCATATTGTGTCAGTACGCAACAATAAGTCACCAAAAATTATTTTGGAATTAATTTTAGAAGAAAATACTTCAGCAAATTTTCTTATGTCTATATAAGGTCTTGTTTGCATTTTGTAAGATCTAGAATTTTCTTTGTCTAGTATAATAGTCCCGATATTATTTTTAGGAATAGATAAAAATCCGCCCGTGCTTATGATAAGTATTGGGTGTTTTTCTTCCAAAATATTGTTTATTGTTTGTACTAGTTCTTTTTTATTTATCGAACTATGTAAAATAAAAGTATAAGGTTCTATGCCTTTTTGTAGAGATTCTTTAGCTTTTTTGATGTCTTGTATCGTAGGTAAACAGAAAAAAACAGAAGATCCTTTTGCAAATTCCTCTCTTATAATACTTTTGTATTGAGCATATCTGTCCTCATCGTTTGATTGTATTACAAATTTCTCTTCACGTGTTATTTTTTTGGGACCTTCTATATTATTTTCATGAATTTTAATCTTGTCGATATTTTCCAATAAAGCTTTGGGAATAATAGAATTTAGAACTGAACCAGTCGAACCAACATAATAGTTGGCAATTATTTCTGCAGTGTCTACAAAATTCTTATTTAGCAAACTCACAAATTTGACCTTCTCGATTTTCTTTAAAGGAAAAGAAGAGTTTTTAATTTCAGCTTTTGAGTCCTCAACATCTTTAGAGTTGATTACAAGTGCTGGAACAACCCTTTTTCGTAAGGGTACTTTAATAATAGAACCAATAGGAATATCACTTCCAGAAAAATATGAAAGGGTGTCTTTGTTGATGCCTCTTGCTATTGGTATTACCTCTAGAATTTTCATTTATCCGAAAAAATTTTTACTGATAAAAAGTTATTAGCGACCTGTTTAATAACTAGGATGTTACTACTGATAATCTACCTTAAAAATAACTTTTTTGCATTACGAAATATTGTTATTTGTTTCGCCTACATTTATTAAGGTATCAACATTATTTTTAAAGATTCACTCTTTCACTATAAGATATTTCGTAATGCGTCAGTAAAAACTTTAACGGATGAATCATGACAGAATTTATCGTGTTTTTCAATTACGCTTCGATCAGCTGATTATTTTTATAAAAATAGTTTAAACACGTGTTTGTTTGTTGATTGACAAATGCGCACACCAGCGTAAAATTGAACATGAAATTTAAGTCGTATTTAACAAAATAAATTAATAAATATATGAAATTTTTTGGTTTCGGTGAAGAGAAAAAACAATACACAAAGGAAAAATTCGATGAGGCAAATTTGGATGCACTTAAAGAACTCAAAAAGGCCATGGCACCAGATGAGCCGGTTGTAGAAGAATACAAGAGGGTTCATGGTCACGGACCACTTTTGAATCGTTGGGAAAAATTACAAGCAGCAAATGACAAGCTAGCAGAATTATACAATCAGGGCAGAGATGAAGCACACAAATACAATGAATTAATGGATGAAGCAAACAAAGCGACAGGAGAAGTTGTTGATTTTGAAAAAAGAGAATTCGGTATCGATTCTAAAGAAACAGTAGATCTAGATAAAATGGACGAGAGAGTTGAGAAATTTCTAAATGAATTAGAAATTTCTAACCCAGAAAAAGCTGAGGAACTTACCGAAAAGTACGAAGAAGTCAGAAGCAAAGCTGACGAAGCAATACACGCGATGCTTGATTATGAGGAGGAGATTGGAATCGAAAGAAAAGATAAAAGTACAGTAGAAGTATAATTATTAATACAAAAAACCACTTGGAAGCAAAGCTTCCAAGTGGTTTTTTGTATTTTAAATAGATTGAAACAAAGTTTTAATCTCTTAATATCTTTATTTTTGCTCCCAACAAACTAAGTCTTTTTACTAAGTTTTCATAACCCCTGCTAATATTATATACATTTCTTAAAACTGATTTACCCTCAGCACCTAGCATTCCTATCAGAATAATTGCAGCTGGCCTCAACGCAGGAGGGCATATCATTTCGGCTGGTTTAAGTTTTGTAATACCATTCACGTAAAATCTGTGTGGATCTGCAAGGATGGTATCGCTTCCAAGTTTATCCAATTCTTTATAATGTATTGCACGATTTTCATACACCCAATCATGAATTAAAGTTTGACCCTCTGCCTGTGTGGCTATTATTGCGAAGTAAGGAAGATTGTCTATGTTTAGTCCTGGGTATGGTCGTGACTCTATTTTGTCATGCAAAGCGATGAGTTTAGAAGGAAAAGTTTTGATGTCTATAAGGTTAGTCATTTTGTTCAATGCTTTGTATTTTTTCAAAATTCTATATTTGAAACCCATTTTTTTAAGTTTTAATAATTCTATTTCAAGAAAATCAATCGGGCATCTTTCAATAGTGATACTAGATTTGGTGATTGCCGCAACAGAAACAAAAAACATAGAATCAATTGGATCTTCAGCCAAATAATATGTAACATTTTTGTTTATCTCTTTTACTCCATGTATCGTAAGAGTAGTAGTACCAACACCGTCTATATTTACACCAAGTTCTTGTAAGAAAAAACAAAGATCTTGTACTTGATAGTTTGCGGAGGCAAATTTGATAACTGTAACTCCAGGAATTAGAGCTGCGGCCATAATGGCATTTTCTGTGACAGTATCTCCAGATTCGTAAAGCGCAAACTCTGAAGGTTTTAATTTATTACTTGAAATTTCGTAACTAGAATCTTTCGTTATAATATCAATTCCAAAGTTCTCAAGTGCATAAAAATGAGGCGTTACAGTCCTTTTTCCAAGTTTACAGCCTCCAGAGTGGGGAAGAGAAAACTTTTTAAACAAATGAATTAGTGGCCCTATAAACATTATTATACTTCTTGTTTTTTCAGCGGATTTTTTGTTTATATTTTTTAAATTAATTTTCTTCACATCGATTTCTAAATCATTTCCAACCCATTTTGTTGATACACCTATACTATCTATTACTTCAATCATTCTATAAACTTCTTCAATTTTGGGAACGTTTTTTAAAATAGTTTTTTCTTTATTCATCAAACACGCAGGAATAATTCCCATCGCTCCATTTTTTGATGTTTGTGTAATCACATTTCCTGAAAGTTTGTGTCCGCCCTCTATTTCAAAATTTATAATTCCTCTTGAAACACTCACTAGCTCGGTACCTAAGGTTTCGCTTATTTTTGAAATCATTTCAGTAGTAAGATTTTGTTCACCAGATTCTATACGAGCTATTACGCTTTGAGTAGTGCCAAGCCTCTCTGCAAAAGTTGTCTGTGTTAAGCCCTTTCTAATTCTTAATTCTGTTATTAAATTTCCAATTTGTGATAATTTAGTTGTCATTTACCCGAGAAAATTTTTGTTGATGAAGATGTTATTGTTTTATAAGCTTATATCACCAAAATTTAGACATAATTATAATAAACGAATATGGTTGTGAAAAAAAGCATCTTCAATAACGTCAACAAAAACTTTAACGGGTTAATTATAGCATATGAGCGATAAAAAATAATAGTCAAAAGTTTATAAAGCCCATAAAGTCAAAAGAAAACAAATAAACTTGCAACCAATTAGAAAAAGTATGTTCGTTTGCAATTAACTATAAAAAAGCTAGTATATGACAATAAGTGTTTTATTAAATTTTGTATTTACTTTAGACTTTTAACTTTCAACTTTAAAACTTAATCATATGTCATTTTTCGTTAGAAAACTTGGAATAGATTTAGGAACAGCAAACACATTGGTATTTGTTCCTGGTAAGGGAGTTGTTCTTTTTGAACCATCAGTTGTTGCTATTTCAGAACAAGATAATAAAATTCTTGCTGTAGGACTCGAGGCTAAAAACATGATTGGAAAGACTCCAGACAGCATTATTGCTTACAGACCCATGAAAGATGGAGTTATTGCAGACTACCGTGTTACTGAGGCGATGCTTAGATATTTTATCGACAAAGCTTTAGGCAAATGGAATATTTTTAAACCTGAAGTAATGGTATCTGTTCCTGCCGGTATTACCTCCACAGAAAGAAGAGCTGTTGTTGAAGCCGCTATTCGTGCAGGTGCAAAAAACGCCTATGTCGTTAAGGAACCTATTCTTGCAGCTATCGGCGCAGGTATTCCTATTTATGAGCCAATCGGTCACATGATCGTGGATATTGGTGGTGGAACCACAGACGTTGCCGTTATTTCATTGGGAGGAATTGTAGCTTCGACTTCTGTAAAATGTGCAGGAAACAAAATCGATGCGGCTATAGCAGATTATATTAAAAAAACATTTAACTTGGCCATTGGAGATAAAACAGCTGAACAAATAAAAATAACGATAGGAAGCGCTGTTCCAATTGAAGAAGAGCTTGTTGTTATTATAAAAGGAAGAGACTTTTTAACAGGACTTCCACGTTCAACCGAAATAAAAACAAACGAAATAGTCAAAGCGATATCGAAAGAACTTAAAGACATGGTGAAAGCCATAAAAGATGTTTTGCAGGATATTCCACCAGAGCTTGCTGCGGATATTATTGATACAGGTATTATTATGACCGGTGGATCTTCACAGCTAAGAAATCTTGCAGAGCTTGTATTTAGAAGAATCGGCGTAAAGGCTGCTGTCGCAAAAGACCCGCTTTATTGTGTTGCGAAAGGAACGGGAACAGCACTAGAACATTTGGATACCTATAAGAAGTCAATTATAACTAAGAGATAAAGAAAACCGTCTAAAGAGGCGGTTTTTTAATAGAATTGTAATTACCTAGACACATCGGCAAGTTTAATGTATATTTAAGTTGGGTAGTAAGTCTGCATTCAAAGCAGACCACTTGTTAGGAGGAACATCGTATGAGCGTAATGGGTTGGATAATCATGATAAAGAAACTGAGAACAGCAACAAACCATTTTTTACACGGTATAAACCCCTTCTTTTAAGAAAGGGTGCGGAAAAGGGTTTTGGTGGGCACGTGCCGACCAAAACCCTTTTAATTTGCCTATTGTTAAAATTATGAAAATAACATATAGTTAGCGCAGAAAATATTCTGTGGAGGTAAAACATGAAATTTCATTTAATAGGAAAAGTGCTTAGAATTGGTGGAATTGTAAATGTAAACAAAGAGATTGAGGCTTCGAACAAAAAAGAAGCTGAAATAGAAGCAAAAAAACTTATTAAGAAGGAACGCCAGTTTCCTTCATATAGAGATTCTTGTTTTGAACTTTTGAGATTTGTATGCAAAATTGGAAGACACAGCGAAATAGAAATCAGAGGCACACTTGGAAAATCTAAAAAATATTGATCTGCAGGAGAATCCATGAATAAAGTTCTTTCGACATTTAAATGTGCTTTAATAAGAACAGCCATCATTGTTCTTATAGCGTGCATTGCTTTGGCTAGTTTTGTTTTTATACTTGATGTTCATGACGCACCAACATTGCAGTATTTCACATTACCAATAATTGCTTTCTCAATATTTTTGGTTCTGTATATTGAAGCAAAGCTCAGAAATCCAACTGATAATAAATAAACATGCGATGTTTTAGAGCCCGGCGGTAGTAACCACCGGGCTTTTTAATTTATCAATTTTCAGTTATCATGATTACTGATGTCACTAAATTTAACTATAAAAAATAATAACCTTCATCACGCATATTGTATTTTGGGCAACACGTTAGATGTTGTGAATGATATTGAAAAATTCTTATTAAAAGAATTAAAATTTTCGATTATAAACAATCCGGATTTTTGGTATGGGGAATTTGATGTTATGGATATATACGACAGCAGAGCTGTTAAAAGTTCGCATCAAAACAAACCAACCGCAGGAGACAAAAAAGTTTTTGTAGTAAGTGCCAACTTTATAACTGAAAAGGCACAGAATGCGATGTTGAAATTATTTGAAGAGCCAAGAGGGGACACTCACTTTTTTCTAGTGTTACCATCACTAAATAACATTATTCCAACTTTTAGATCAAGACTTTTTATTATTGATACGAGCAAAAGCGATGTCTCCATTATTGACTCAAAAGAATTTTTACAAACACCAATAGGAAAGAGAATGAATATTGTCAAAAAAATTTGTACGAGTATTTCAGATGAGGAAGAAAGTAAAATTGAAATTATAAAATTTATCAATTCCTTAGAAACCGAACTTAAAAAGAAAGTAAATTTTCTAAAAACAAACAAAGATGAATTAAAAATGTTTGAAGAGGTTGAAAAAATAAGGCAATATGCGGGAGAACAGTCGCCATCTTTAAAAATGCTTCTAGAACACATTTCATTATCGCTACCTGTATTTTGATTGCGTCATTCTCGCGCAGGTGAGGTGCCCGGCCAGACGAATCCAGATTAATTAAATAAATTTCTGAGGAACGACTTCAAATGCATGAGGAAGTCCCATCTCTGAAATTTATAAATTCCCACTTTTGCAGAATTAACATGTAAAGGCCTAATTTTAGTTCTTAAACCTCGACTTTTATTTTGTTTATTTTTGAGTTATAATCTACGTAAGCAGAAAGAATGATATTAATAATATTATGAGGTATTAAATCACTTTATAACTTTCTACTTTTAACTTTAAAACTAATTATATGGCATACGATTTTAAAAAATTGAACGAAAACCTAAAAGGTGTAGAAGAATGGTTAAAGAAAGAATACACAGGGTTGAGAACCGGTATAGCAAGCCCCACTATTTTGGATAGCGTTCATGTTGAGGTATACGGTTCAAGATTACCAATCAACCAAATGGCAAATATTGGTATTGAAGATGCAAGAGTTGTAAGAATAACTCCATGGGATAAAACACAATCAAAAGCCATTGAGAAAGCTATTACGGTGGCTAATCTTGGTGTATCTGTTGGGATAGACGACAAAGGAGTCAGAATATTTTTTCCAGAACTTACTACAGACAGAAGAACACTCCTTGTTAAAACAGCAAAGGCCAAACTTGAAGATGCAAAAGTGAATGTAAGAAGTTTTAGAGATGACACTTGGGGAGAAATAGAAGAAGCAGAAAAGGCTGGTGGAATGGGTGAAGACGATAAATTTAGATACAAAAAAGAAATGCAAAAAATTATCGACGATGCCAATATTGGTCTAGAAACTTTGTTTGCTAAGAAAGAAAAAGAAGTAAATTCATAAACTAAAAAGTGAGGCGACCGAAAGTCGCCTCACTTTTTGTTTTGACTTTAAGCATATTAAACCTTAAACTACAGTAACAATGATTTACAAAATCAACGAAGTTAAAAATGAATTAGTTGAAAAAGCCTACAAAGAAGCAATGTTAGATTTTAACGATTTTTTTGGTATCAATTGGGTAGACGATACCCCAAATGTTGTTGTTTTGAGTAATAGAAAAGAAATTGATGCTTTCTATGGTTGTAAAACAGAAAGTTTTGTGGTTGCTTTTGGAAAACCTGGAAATTTAAGAAATATATATTTACTTGATAATGAAAAAATCGAGCAAGAGAGCTCTCATAAAAAATATTCGGATGAAGAATATTCTAGATTAGTTAAACATGAAATTTGTCACTTGTTCTATATGAGTATTTCAAAAAGTAATTTCAGACCAGTTTGGTTAACTGAAGGCGTTTCAATATATTTATCGGGACAACTAGCTGAAAATAAACCAGTTAAAAAGTTTTCTGATTTTATTGAATTTTATGCTTGTGGGGGAGGTGGGGTTTATAAAGAAGCTGGCGAAGCTGTAAAATTGCTTGTAGAAAATTACGGAAAAGATAAGTTGTTGAATTTAATTGCACAATCTAAAGAAATCCGCAGTAAGGAAGATTTTGACAAATTATTTAAAGAGATATACGCATTTGATTTAGATTATAATAACTTTAATAATTTACTAATGAAATAATAATTATGACAACAGTCCTTTTTCTATTAATTCTCGCAACTCTTATATTTGTACATGAGCTGGGGCATTTTCTTTCAGCTAAATTTTTTGGTATACGAGTAGACGAATTCGCTATAGGCTTTCCGCCGAAAGTTTTTGGATGGAAAAAAGGTGAGACACAGTATAGTTTAAATCTCGTTCCTCTCGGCGGATATGTAAAAATATTTGGAGAAGATCCCGATGACGAATCCATGAATGGTCCAGATAGCTCACGAAGTTTTGTAAACGCATCAAAATGGAAACAGGCCGTTGTACTTTTGTCTGGTATTTTTATGAATTTGGTTTTTGCTTGGATTCTTGTCTCTCTTTCATTTAATTTGGGTTTGGTCACATCCATAGAAGAAGAGTTTAAAGATAAAGCACAAAATATTTCAGTGATGGTTACGGCTGTGATGAAAGATTCCCCAAGTGAAAAAGCTGGTATTAAAGAAGGAGATAATATTTTAGGAATAGAAGCTGATGGCCAAAGAATTGTTTTACCAACACCAACTGAAATTCAGACGCTTATTGCAGAGAGTAAAAATAATATAAATATAGAATATGGCAGAGGGAGTGCCACAGGTACAATAAACGTAATCGCAACTGACGGCGTGGTAGATGGTAGAAAAGCTATTGGTATTTCTATGAGTTTGGTTGGCACAGTTAAATTTGGTTTTTTCCAATCATTTTATGAAGGAGCAAAGCTAACAGCAATAGCAACAGTTAGTACAACAAAGGGAATCTATGGTTTTATTGGCAAAGCCTTCAGTGGACAAGGTGGCGGACTTTCTCAAGTGACAGGTCCAATAGGCATTGCTGGTATGGTGGGACAAGCAAGTAGTATGGGTATGTCGTATCTTTTAGGTTTTATTGCAATGATTTCTATAAACTTAGCGATGCTTAACTTAGTTCCTTTTCCCGCTCTTGATGGTGGCAGAGTCTTGTTCGTGGCCATCGAAGTCATAATAAGAAGAAGGATAAAACCAGCAATATCAAATTGGTTAAACTTAATCGGCTTTGGACTTCTTATTATTTTAATGTTGTTTATTACCTACAAAGATATTCTAAGGTTGTTTAAATAGTTGTATTTACATTAGAATAAGAACACAAACTGAATGTTGGTCAAGGTTTCGTTCTATTCAAAAATAATGTAATATTTAAGCCATATGATTCAGTTTGAAACAGTCCATAAATGGATAGGATGTTTCGGATTGATAAGTTGCAATAATTAAAATTAATTATTTTTTTATATATGTCAAACAACAAATATTTTTTAGATGGAATGAAACAATCAAAGCTATTTAGCAAGACCAGAAAAGAAGGACCAAAGGATGAAGTTTCAAAAAATGCCAATTTGCTTATTCGTGCTGGCTTCATCAATAAAGAAATGGCTGGGGTATATTCGTACCTACCTTTAGGTTTGAGAGTAATGAAAAAGATTGAAGATATAATTCGTGATGAGATGAATATGATAGGCGGAATTGAAATGAAAACATCTATCATGCAAAACAAAGAAGTTTGGGAGAAATCCAACAGATGGGATGATGCTGTTGTAGACAATTGGTTTAAAACCAAATTGAAAAACGGTGGAGAAGTAGGACTATCTTTTACAAATGAAGAGGCGTATTCAAATATTTTAAAACAGTACGTAAGTTCTTACAACGATTTGCCACTTTATCCTTACGATTTCAAGAGTATTTTTAGAAATGAGGCAAGAAGCAAATCTGGAATATTAAGAGGAAGAGAATTTTATTGGAAGGCGTTATATTCATTTTCAAAAGATGAAAAAGAACATGAAGAGTTTTACGAAAAAACAAAAATAGCTTACAAAAATATCTTCAGTAGAGCAGGTATTGGTGATTTGACATATTTAACTTTTGCTTCAGGTGGATCATTCTCAAAATTTTCACATGAATTTCAAGCCATAACTAATGCTGGAGAAGACACGATTTATCTTGATGAAAAAAGTGGAATTGCGGTAAACAAAGAAGTATATACCGATGAAATTTTGGAAAGTCTAAATCTTAAAAAAGATAAACTCGTTGAGAAAAAGGCAATTGAGGTAGGAAATATATTTTCACTCGGAACAAGATTCTCTGAACCTTTTGATTTAAAGTACAAAAATGAAAAAGGAGAGCAAAAATTAGTAATAATGGGAAGCTATGGCATCGGACTCGGAAGATTGATGGGAACAATCGTGGAAATTCTTTCAGATGAAAAAGGGCTTGTTTGGCCAGTATCAATAGCCCCATACAAAGTTCACATTGTTGAATTACTTTCTAATAATACAAAAGTTAAAGAAACTGCGGAGAAATTGTTTGAGACGCTTGTCAAAGAGGGCGTTGAGGTGTTATATGATGACAGAGATTCACGTGCTGGTGAGAAATTTAACGACTCTGATCTTATTGGAATACCTGTAAGAGTTGTCGTTAGTGAAAAAGGCATAGAGAAAGGAGAATTTGAAATTAAATTAAGAAAAGATGGTAAAGTACTAAGTCTCAAAGAAAATGATATCTTGGATTTTGTGAACCAATATAAATAGTTTTAAAATGATTAAAAGATTTAAGAAAAAACTGAATAAATACTTATCTAACGATATAGGAATAGATCTAGGTACTGCAAATACCCTGGTGTATGTTTCTGGTAAAGGAATCGTTATAAACGAACCTTCTGTTGTTGCTTTAAATCAAAAAACAGGAAGAGTTGTTGCTGTTGGTACACAAGCAAGAGAAATGCTTGGAAGAACACCACCGCACATTGTCGCAGTACGACCTTTAGTTGACGGAGTTATTTCAGACTTTGAAGTTACAGAAGAAATGATTGCATACCTAGTTAGAAAAGCGGAGGAATTTTCTCCAAAGATGCTTGGACCACGCGTTGTAGTTGGAGTGCCTTCCGGTGTAACAAACGTTGAGATCCGTGCAGTCAGAGACGCCACAAGAAATGCGGGCGCAAGAGAAGTGCATATAGTAGAAGAACCTATGGCTGGAGCTATTGGTATTCGTCTACCTACCAACGAACCCATTGGAAGTATGGTCATCGATATTGGAGGAGGTACTACAGACATAGCTGTTATATCTTTGGGTGGTATTGTTAGATCAAAAAATTTGAGAATTGCAGGAGATAAATTAAACAATGACATCATAAGCTATGTAAGAGCTGAATTTAAAATTTTGATTGGTGAAAAAACAGCAGAAAGTATTAAAATTTCTATAGGTGCAGTTATAGCAGGAGAACATTTGGAAGCCCCAATAAAAGGCAGAGATTTGATCACTGGTTTACCAAGAGAGGTTATTTTGACAGACTCAGATGTAAGAGAAGCCATGTCAGCTTCAATAGAAAGTTTGGTGGATGCAGCAAAAGAGGTTCTAGAGACAACACCACCAGAAATCCTTACAGACATAATGCAAAAGGGAATATTTCTATTTGGAGGGGGAGCTCTTATAAAAGGTTTGGACACTTTGCTTAGCGAGTATTTAAAAATTCCTGTACAGTTTGTAGACGATCCACTTACGGCTGTTGCAAGAGGTACCGGTATTATTTTAGAAAATATGGAACTTTATATGGAATCATTAATTCAAAATGAAGATGAGCTTCCACCCAAGAAATAATTCTTATTTAGGAAAAGGACCAAACAGAAACTCTTTATTACCAGTTTTTGGGATTTTTTTTATTATAGTAATTTTTTCTATGTCATGGACAAGAAATATATTATTTATGACAGGCTCACCACTGTGGACCGTTCGAAATAATATAAATTACTTTTTTTCTAATAATTTTGGTATTTTCAACTCAAAAATCGGTTTATTGAAAGAGAATAGTTTACTTAAGGACAAGATTAAATTACAAGAGAAAGAATATGCATTGTTTAGTCTACTAAAAAAAGAAAATGAAGATCTTAAGAATGTTTTAAACAGAAAAAATTCTGATCAGAAATTTTTACTTAGTGTCGTGCTTGTTAAGCCGTTTTTGTCAGCCTATGACACCCTCATAATAGATGTCGGTGCATCAAACGGTGTAACGATTGGAGACAAAGTGCTAGCTGACGGAAATACTTTTATAGGGTATGTATCTGAAGTTTACAGTGGAAGTTCTAAAATTATTTTATATTCATCACCAGGTGAAAAAGTGAAGATATTGATTGGAAATAACAATATTGAAAAAGAAGCGACAGGTTTGGGAAGTGGCAATTTCAAGGTTGAAACGCCAAGAGAAATTGATGTTAAAGAGGGAGATTCTATAACAATGCCATCGATTTCAGCCAACATTTTTGGTGTTATTGAGAAAATTGAGTTTAAAGAATCAGATTCATTTCAAACAATTTTATTTAAAAACCCAATAAATATTGCAGAGCTTAAATGGGTAGAAGTGCTTTTATCTAATAAGAAATAAATGATTAGAATCATATTAAATTTAATAATAATTTTATCAGTTTTTGTTTTGCCAACATATATAACAGCATGCATTATACTTGTTTCAATTTTCTATATTAATAATTTCTACGAATCTATCCTTTGGGGCTTTCTTCTAGACATATTATATGGTAGCGGCAATATTTTTAGTATTCATTTTGCATATTTTTTTACATTAACAACATTAATTTTTTATCTTTGCTCTTTCAGAATGAAAACTATGTTGAGGGTATCTTTTTAAACAATAATTTTCATGTTTAATAAAATTAAAAAAAAATTTAAAAATAATTCTTATCAAAATAGAGTTAAAGACATCGACCCGGATGAAATATTTTTGGATTCAGAAAATTTACCCCAATTTAATGTCAATCAATTTGAAGGAAGAATAGAAAAACCTATATCTGTAAACACTTTTATTTTGTTTGGTGCAGGATGTTTTATTATATTTATAATTTTTTTTGCAAGATCATATGATTTGCAGGTTGCAAATGGAGAATCGTATTTGCAAAAAAGTGAAAACAATAGACTAAAGAATACTTTAGTTTTTTCAAATAGAGGAGTTATTTATGATAGAAATGCTGATAAATTGGCATGGAACGTCGATAGTGATAACAATAAAGATTTCGCTTTAAGAAAATATTCAGGTCTTTCAGGTCTGTCTCATGTTTTAGGATATATTAAATATCCATCTAAAGATAATTCCGGTTTTTATTACAGTGAAAATTTTATTGGAAAAGATGGAATAGAAAAATACTATGATAGCACCTTGTCTGGAAAAAACGGTTTGAGAATTGTCGAAGTAGACGCCAAGGGTGCTGTACAGTCAGAAAGTGTGATAAGACCTGCAGAGGGAGGCACTGACCTGAAGTTATCAATTGATTCAGAATTGCAAAGTCGTATATTTCGTACCATTAAAGATTTATCACTTCAGTCTGGCTTTACAGGAGGCGCAGGTGTGATCATGGATATAAACACCGGTGAAATCATAGCTTTGACCAGTTATCCAGAATATGATTCGCAGATTTTAACTAATGGTGACAACAAGAAAGCTATTAATCAATTTTTATTAAATAAAAACAATCCATTTCTCGATAGAGTAATAAATGGTTTATATGCACCGGGTTCTATCGTCAAACCCTTCATGTCTGTTGCGGCCTTGTCTGAAAACATAATAGATCCTAATAAAAAAATATTAAGTACTGGATCTATTTCAATACCGAATGTTTATGATCCGCTACATCCGTCTGTGTTTAAAGATTGGAAAGCACATGGATGGGTAGACATGAGGCACGCATTAGCTGTTTCATCTGACGTATATTTTTATGAAATTGGTGGAGGGTTTGAAGATCAAAAAGGTTTGGGAATATCTTTAATAGGTAAATATATGAGTATGTTTGGTTTCGGTCAAGATTTACCTGATGGCTTTTTTGCGGGAAATGCTGGAGTCATTCCTGACCCTGAATGGAAGAAGGAAAATTTTAATGGAGAAAAATGGAATATTGGTAACACCTATCACACTTCTATAGGACAGTATGGTTTTCAGGTTACGCCTATTCAGGCAGTAAGAGCCGTAGCTTCTATAGCTAATAATGGCAAATTATTAGAACCTTCAATGTTGTTTGGAGGAAATCCAGAAAAATTTATTCAATTGGATTTGAATCCAGATTATTTTAAGATTGTGAGGGAAGGAATGAAGCTTGGTGTTCAGGAGGGTTCGGTTTCCGGTTTAAATACAGGATATTTTACGTTGGGAGCAAAGACCGGAACGGCTCAGCTTGGTGCTAAAAAACAATTTGTAAATTCTTGGGTTACAGGTTTTTTTCCATACAACAATCCAAAGTATGCATTTGCTGTGGTAATGGAAAAGGGTCCAGTCGCCAACACGCTTGGAGGTGTATATGTAATGAGACAAGTTTTTGATTGGATGTATATAAATACACCTGAATATTTAAAATAAAATATAAAATTCGTCTTTTGACTTTCAGTCATTTTATTGCTAAAATACCTTCAGTTTATTAATTAAATCTTGAGTCTCGTTGCGCCCAAAATAAAATTGCGTTACGTGATTTCCAAAAATCAATATGGAAGAAAGAAGAGAATATCTCACAAAGAAAAAATATGATGAGTTAGTTGCTGAACTAAAAGAACTAAAAAATGTCAAAAGAAAACAAGTGGCAGAAGCTTTGGATTATGCCAGAGATTTAGGTGATTTGTCAGAAAATGCTGAATACCATGAAGCAAGAGCGCAACAGGCAGACATCGAAGAAAGAATTTCAAAGCTAGAAGAAATATTAAAAAACGCAATAGTAGTAGAAGAAAAACACGGAGATCATGCCGTCATAGGTAGTACTGTAGTGGTTGAAAAAATAAACGGCACCAAGAAAATGACTCTTATGATTGTGGGTTCAGCAGAATCCGATTTGGCTAGTGGAAAGATATCAAACAGATCTCCTATTGGAGCTGCTGTTTTGGGTAAAAAGAAAGGAGAAACATTTTCTTTCAACTCTCCAAGTGGCAAGATGGAATATAAAGTTGTCGAAGTTAAATAAAACAGTAATAGAAGCTGGCTTTTCTGGAAAATAATTAATGTATTTCCTAATAAGCTAAAAAGCTATAACCTACACCTCTAAAAAATGTCGTCTTTTGAAGAATTAAGAAATATTAGAATAGAAAAACTTAAACTGCTTGAGAAAGCGGGTATGGATCCTTATCCAGCCGTATCAAAAAAAGATTATTTTATATCAGAAATAATTAGTAATTTTGATGAAATAGAAAAAAAACAATCTATCTATCTTGTTGGCAGGATAATGGCCATTCGAGGACAAGGTGGTCTTATTTTCTTAAACATAAATGACGGTACAGGCACTTTTCAAGGTTTATTAAAAAAAGATGAAATGGATGAAAAAGTTTTTGAGCTTTTTCAAAATACTATTGATATCGGTGATTTTATTGAGATCAACGGCAAACTTTTTATTACAAAAAGAGGTGAGAAAACCTTACAAATCGTAGATTGGAAAATTTTAACAAAAAGCTTAAGACCAATGCCAGAAAAGTGGCACGGTATTCAAGACGAAGAGGGCAGACTTAGAAAAAGATATCTAGATATCATTTTCAATCCAGAAGTCAAAGACATAATACAAAAAAGAGCCAAGTTTTTTAGTTCTATGAGGCAATTTCTTTCTGATAGAAACTTTATGGAAGTTGATACACCTGTTTTAGAAAACACCGCCGGCGGTGCAGAAGCACGACCATTTATTACGCATTATAATGCTTATGATATAGATGTTTATTTGAGAATTTCTCCTGAGCTTTGGCTAAAACGCCTTATGGTTGCTGGTTTTCCTAAGGTTTATGAAATAGGCAGAATTTTCAGAAATGAAGGCGCCGATTCAGAACATTTACAGGATTACAGTCAAATGGAATTTTATTGGGCTTACGCTGACTACAACGATGGAATGAAACTCGTTGAAGAAATGTATAAATATATTGCCGAGCAAACTTTTGGAACACTTAAATTTAAAATAAAAGGTTTCGACGTAGATCTTGGGGGTAAATGGGAAAAATATGACTATGTTGGATTGATAAAAGAAAAAACAGGCATTGATATTGTCACTGCCGATGTAAAAGAAATAGAAAAGAAACTTCAAAGTTTAAAAATTGAGTATGACAAAAAAGGTTTCAATTTAAATAGGGCTATAGATTCATTGTGGAAGTTTTGCAGGAAACAAATAAGTGGTCCTGGATTTTTGATCAATGTACCAGTTATGATGGAACCACTTGCAAAAAGAATGAGTAAAAATAAAAATCTAGTAGAAAGATTTCAAGTTATTCTTGCAGGATCAGAAATGGGTAAAGGTTTTAGTGAGCTTAACGATCCGATAGATCAGCTAGGCAGGTTTACTGACCAAGCAAAACTTAGAGAGGGAGGAGATGAAGAAGCACAGATGATGGACGGAGAGTTTGTTGAAGCTCTTGAGTACGGTATGCCGCCAACTTGTGGCTTCGGTCTTTCAGAAAGATTGTTTAGCTTTTTGGTAGACAAACCAGTCAGAGAGTGTCAGATTTTCCCTTTCATGCGACCAAAGGGTTAGGGGCAGGAAATAGCTTGTAGCTTCTTAGCTTTTTAGGAACACAATAATACATACAAAAACACGAAGTTCGCCATGGCGAACTTCGTGTTTTTGCAAGCTTGCTTGCACGAGAGAGAGAGAGTACAATGGGCATATTGGAAAACATCCAATATATTAATTATTTTACCAAAAAATATGAGCGAAAAAGAATTTAATCCAGCCAGTCCAGAATATAAAAAAGTTGAGGATTTGCCTAAAGAACATCAAGGTGATTTTGTGAATGTTCCAGAAGGTGGATTTGTTAGAAAATCAGCTGTAACCATCTCAGAGAGTTTAGCGAATGGAAAATATGAGTCAGAAACCGCGAGTATGAAAGAAGCTCTGATGAAAGATGCTGTGAATCAAGAAAATCGTTTACGTCAATTAGCCGAAAAAGAAGATTTTATTTTTGAAAATATAAAGAAATTAAATGATTTAAAAGTTGAAATCAAATTATGTGATTTTTATCCAAAAATTAAGTTGATTGAAAATAAACTTTGGGACATTGATGATAAGTTTTATAATAATCCTAAAAAAATGGGCCAAACAAACGAGTATGAAAAAATTCGTTATGAAACATTGGATTTAATATATGAAAAAGAGCTTGATCTTTGTTCAACAAAGGAAGATTTTATTGATTATAGTAAAGATGTGAGGTTGGGATATACGGCAGCAGCATTAGAAAAATGGTACAGTCTTTGTGAAAATGAGAATGATGTTGAAACAATGCTTAATGAGTTATCGTTAAGGATGAACGACGAATTAAGGATGAATGATAAAAATGATAAAACTATTAAAGATTTTTTGTCTGAAAAAAAATTGTCTTTATAAAATAGAAACGTCAAAACAATAGACATAAAATTTGTTATTAAAACAAAAAAGAATTTCGCAAAGCGAAATTCTTTTTTGTTTTTGCTAAATAATCATAAATATTTTCGAAAAAGTTGATAACTTATTTAGAAACTGTAAAGTGTCATATTTTTAGCCACAAATTAGCACTACACGACGTGTGTTTATTGTGAGTATTTTTGTTGTATTGTGGGATAAAGTGTTATAAAATATACAGTATGTGGGATGAAGTGGGAGAAAGAAAAATTAAAGATAAAAGAGTAAAGAGTAAAAATAAATTCAGCAACAAGGTTTTGTATATTTATCTTTAAATTTTTCATTTCAATTTTACTTTTTTCACTTTAATTTTTAATTTTAAATACTATGCTTATTGGAGAATACATTCATACATTAGATGAAAAAAAGAGAGTATCTCTCCCTATTAAATTTCGTAAGGAAGTTGGTAAGAAAATAATTGTTACTGCGGGACTTGATAATTGTTTGTGGATTTTTACCATCGCACAATGGAAGAAAATATCTGAGAAGCTATCTAACTTTTCAATGTTGCAAGCTGACAATAGAAGTTTCAATCGATATATGTTTGGATCTGCAACAGAAGTTGAAGTAGACACAATTGGAAGAATCCTTTTACCAGAATTTTTAGTGACGAGAGCATCATTGAAAAATAAAATTGCAGTAGTAGGTGTTCAAGATAGAATCGAAATCTGGAATGAAGTTTCCTGGAAGGAATATAAAGATGTAGTGGAAAAGAAGGCCGACCAACTAGCAGAAAAACTCGGACAAGCAGGAGCCTTGTAATCAAATGATACACAAGACAGTTCTTTTAAATGAATGCATAGAGAAATTAAACCTAAAACCCGGAGCTATTTACTTTGATGGCACTTTAGGTGGAGCAGGGCATAGCTCAAAAGTTTGTTCTGATTTTGGTGGCTCTGTAAGAATAATCGCAACCGACAAAGACATGATAGCGATCAAAAATGCAGAAGAGAAGTTTTCAAGACTTGGTTGTAAGGCAGATATTGTTCTTTCAGATTATAGACACTTAGATACAGTATTAACAAACCTAAGTGTGCAAAAAGTCGATGGAATACTTTTGGATCTAGGACTTTCTTCAGATCAGCTGGACGCTTCAGGAAGAGGTTTCACTTTCAAAAATGATGAACCACTACTTATGACTTTTTCTGAAGATGAACAAAAAGTAGACGCCAAAGTAATTTTGAATAATTGGAGTGAAGAAACAATTTCAGATATTTTATTCGGATATTCAGACGAAAGATATTCTAGAAGGATAGCGAGGGCAATAGTTTCAAGTAGAAAGATTCAACCGATAAATACAACATTTCAGTTAGTAGAAATTATTAGAAATTCAGTACCAGCAGGATATCGAAGAGGCAAGACACATTTTGCAACAAAAACTTTTCAGGCATTAAGGATTGCAGTAAATGATGAGATCACAGCGCTGAAAGAAGGAATGCAAAAAGGATGGGGATTTTTAAATAATGGAGGACGTATCGCAATAATTTCATTTCATAGCGTAGAAGACAGAGAGGTTAAGAATTTTTTTAAAGAAAAGGTAAAGAGTGGAGAAGCAATATTTATAACAAAAAAGCCTTTGATTCCAAGTGATAATGAAATATATGAAAATCCGCGTTCTAGAAGTGCAAAACTTAGAGTGATAGAGAAAATATAGGATAAAACAATATGGTGGCACAAATATTACAAAAACAAATAGCAAATATTGAAGACAGAGAAAAAAAGGTTTTCTGGACACTTTTTGCAGTATTTGTATTTTTTATAATATCTTATGGATTTTTACTAAATAATACTATGAGGAACACCGTGCTAAAACAAAAAATGGAAAAGGAGATTGTTTCCCTAGGTTCAGAGGTAAATGCCCTTGAATTTAAATATTTAAATACAAAAAATAATATTACTTTAAGTTTCGCTCAATTAAGAGGATTTGTTCCTGTATCTGCAGACAAATTTGCCACAATAGATTCAAATAAAAAAAATATATCATTGTCTATAAATGAAAACTAATAATTTTCCAAATAAAGTTAGGTTTATATTTTGTTTGGTTGTTATCTTTGGATTAATAATGGTTACAAGACTGTATTTTCTACAAATCGTCTATGGACAAAATTATAATGAAAAGGCTGATAGACAATACACAAGTATTTCTGTAGACACTTACGACCGAGGAAGTATTTTCTTTCAAGATAAAAACGGAGGTCTAATCTCGGCCGCTAGTCTAGAAACTGGATATATTTTGGCGCTGAATACGAAATTGATGGCAACAAATACAGAAATGTATTACAAGAAAATATCAGCAATACTTCCTATGGACGCTGGTACATTTTATTCAAAAGCATCAAAAGTAAACGACCCCTATGAGGAAATAGCAAGACAGGTTCCAGAAGAAAAAATTAAGAAAATTAATGAGCTGAAGCTTCCGGGACTTATAGTTGAAAAACAAAACTGGAGATATTATCCTGGAGATAGTCTTGCCTCAAATGTAGTGGGTTTTGTAGGATTTGATGATACTGGTACAAATCTGGAGGGTAGATATGGATTAGAAAAATATTATAATGATAATTTAAAAAGAGATGACAACGGTCTTTATGTAAATGCGTTTGCTGAAATATTTTCGAACATCAATAAAAATTTCATTCAAGACAAAGGAAGAGAAGGAAACATTGTCACTTCCATTGATCCTGAAGTTCAAGGCTTTGTTGAAAAAACAGTAAGTGATACTCAAAATAAATGGAGTTCTAAAATATCAGGAGCTATAGTGATCGATCCTAAAACAGGTGAAATATATTCTATGGCAGTATCTCCGACATTCAATTTGAATGATTTTAAAAAAGAAGGAAACGTAAGTGTATTTTCGAACCCTCTAGTTTCAGATGCATATGAAATGGGCTCTATTATTAAAACACTTACCATGGCAGCTGGTTTAGATGATGGAGATGTTACAGCAAAGACAACCTATGATGATAAGGGTTTTTTAGAAATGGACGGACATACAATTTACAATTTTGATAAAAAAGGCAGAGGAATTATTGATATGCAAGGTGTCTTAAATAATTCTCTTAATACAGGAGCAACATTCGTCATGAATAGTTTGGGCAAAGAAAAGTTTTTAGAATACATGCAAAGATATGGTATCGGTTCAGAAACTGGTATTGATCTGCCTGCTGAAGCAGGAGGAAATATTGGTAACCTGTTAAACAATTTAAATAACAGTAAAAAAATTGAGTACGCTACAGCATCGTACGGACAAGGTATATCAATGACTCCGATTATTACTGTACGAGCGCTATCTACTTTGGCAAATGGTGGAAAGTTAATAATACCCCATGTTGTTAAAAGAATTGATTATAAAGTGGGACTATCTAAAAACATTTCGTATGTAGATGAGGCTGATCAGGTTATAAAAAAGGAAACATCAGAAGAAATTTCCCGCATGCTTGTAAGAGTTGTTGATGAGGCACTTTCGTATGGAACAATGAAAATGAAAAATTATAGTATAGCTGCAAAAACAGGAACTGCTCAAATCGCGAGACCAGCTAAAGACGGAGGTGGATATTATCCTGATAAGTGGTTGCACTCATTTTTCGGCTATTTCCCAGCATATAATCCAAAATTCTTAATATTTTTATATACAGTTGAACCCAAAAATATTAATTATGCATCACAAACATTAACAAACCCATTTTTTAATATTGTGAATTTCTTGATAAACTATTATCAAATACCCCCGGACAGATAAACGATATACGAATATCGTACGAATAATACGAATGTTTACGAATAATTCAAACAAATATGTTAAAATATATAAAGAGTCATAGTCAGTTTTATTCGCAGCCATTCGTAATATTCGCATAATTTTCGTATCTTATATGAAATCAATCTGTAGAAAAATAATATCAACGATATTAAAACTTGAAGCAGCTTTGGTTATTCGAAAATTTAAACCGCAAATAATTGCGGTTACGGGCAGCGTAGGTAAGACCTCAACGAAAGACGCGATATTTGCTGTCATGTCTAGTACTTATTATGTTAGAAAAAGTGAAAAAAGCTTTAATAGTGATATTGGCATACCACTTACTATTTTAGGATGTCAAAATGCTTGGTGGAATCCTCTTATATGGATGAGCAACATTATTAAAGGTTTAGATCTAATTTTTTTTAAAAATGATTATCCGCAATGGTTAATACTTGAAGTTGGCGCAAGTAGACCGGGAGATATAAAAGAAATTTCAAAATGGTTGAAGCCAAATATAGTTGTGCTTACTTCTTTTGCAAAAGTACCTGCCCATGTTGAGTTTTTTAAAAATAGAGATGAGCTAATAAAAGAAAAAAAATATTTAGTTGACGCTTTGAAGCACGACGGTATTCTTGTTGTGAATGGAGACGATGAAGACTCATTAAAGATAAAAGAGGCATCTAAAAATGTTTCTGTTATTTATGGTACAGATAAGCAAGCAGATCTTATTGCCACTGAAGCAAAAAACTATTACAGAGAGGACGGACAAATTGAAGGTATAACATTTAAAGTTGAAAATGGTGATAATATTGTGCCAATTGTGATAAAAGGCTCGCTCGGGGCTAAAAGTATATATTCTCCTTTAGCCGCAATTGCTGTCGGACTTACACAAAAAATAAATATAGTAAAAGCTGGTCAAGCTCTACTCAATCTTGAAGTGTCCAGAGGAAGAATGAGAATAATAAATGGTATAAAGAAAACCACAATAATAGATGACACTTACAATTCCTCACCGACAGCATTAACTTCTGCATTGTATTCACTAAAACACATAGAAAATAAAAACAAAGGTAGAAAAATTGCAGTGATAGGCGACATGATGGAGCTCGGAAAACATTCTGTCGACGAACATTATAAGGCTGGGAAAATTGCCGCCGAGGTTTGTGATATTTTGATTACAGTTGGTATAAGGTCTAGAAAAACAGCTGAGGGAGCCCTCGATACCCTTATGAGCGAAAAAAATATTTTTCAGTGTGAAGGTTCAGTAGAAGCAGGAAAGTTTTTACAAGACATTATAAAAGAAAGCGATATTATTTTGATAAAAGGTTCACAGGCGATAAGAATGGAACGCACGGTAGAAGAGATAATGTTAGAGCCAGAGAAAGCTAAAGATTTGCTCGTCAGGCAGGAAGAGGAGTGGCTGATCAAATAGGAGGATTGTTGAATAATTGTATTTATTGTAATATTCATATATATGAATATAGAAAACGAAACAACGGAAAATGTAATTAAGGGTAAAATACCAAATGCTGAAAGAAATGACTTTCAGATTTTATTGTTTCAGAAAATTGGCTTCGAACACGGTAAGGTAGCGCCCATGGAAAAATACATTCCAACAGCCAAAGCGATTGCCAAAATTATTGATGACGAAAACAATTCAGAAATTCGCTCAAAAATAATGAAGGGATATGAATTTAAAAAACAAGCAACAGAAGCACAGAAAGAAAATGAAGAAAGTAAATACATTGAACTAAAAGGGAAAAGCGATGTCTTATATATTGAAGCAGCAGAACAAATTATTGAAATATTAAATAAACAGAAAATTGGTGTAGCTGTGTAAACACAATAAAAAAGCCGGGGGATTACCCCCGGCTTTTGCTTTCAAATTTATAACTTCCTAATACTCAACCTCTACCACCTTCTTTTTCTTATAGTTGAGAACATAAGAAATCAGCTGGTGCGCCGCGATGATAACTAAGCCTACAGCGACGCCAGCGACCATGTACAGGAAACCGGTTATTATTTGATTCATGATACCTCCTAAAATTTGAAATGCTTCTACATTGTAGTATAGAATAGATGGGTTGTCAAGTTGTTTAGGGGTCTACTGGGAACATGAGTACAATTATGTTTATACATTATCGTATCTATTTAGGAAAAGCTACTGAAAAATCATACCTCAGTCTTACGGGACTTCTCGACTACCGTCGCGGGTACTTTTGTTTATACAAAATGATAGCTATTTTGGAAGTGTCACAAGTTACTAAATGATTACGGGGAAATTCGACCATTACATGGTCAGTACCCCCATTGGATATTTTATTTCGATACACTCATAAAATATACACAATGGGGCTTCGATTCCCCGACGAAAGTGCTCCCAGCACTTTCTTAAGGTCACATTTCAAAAATCAGCACCTAAAGTGCTGATTTTTGAAATGTGAGCCTTCTCGAGATAGAGATGATTTATTCATTACCCCATAAAGCTTTATTAACGCTTTTTACTATATCACAATGAGCCTTCTCGTGCCTATATTAAAAAGTTACAAATGTGACCTGGAGTATAGGTAAAAGGTTACAGTATAGTGTAACTTTTCTATGTAAATTAAGGGTTTTTATGCTAGTATTCCGAATATGGTAAATAAGGATAAAAAGGAAAAAGAAGACATTTTTTCATTTCTTGGACTAAAGGAAATGGGTATAGATAAGACAATATTGGCAAGTATCAAACCAATGATTCCCAAGTTTATTTTTGATTTGACCAGAGGAACTCCTAAATTTTTATTGGAAGAAAAAAATCTTAGAGAATCTATACAAAATAACACCGAACAAAAGAGGTTGGTTTTAAATGAAAATATATTCTCCTTTAGAACAATTCTTATAACCATCACGGGATTTTCGCTAACTATTATGGGTGTTGCATTGTCAGTTTTGTCTTCTACAAATCAAACAATTTTTAAAAGTAGTGGGTTTGTATATACGGGGTTAGTCTTTCTAGGGCTTAATGTTGTTGGTTCTATTTTGTTTATATTTTATATATACACAAAGGAAAATAATCAAATATTTCGACAAATAAATTTTAATAATGAACTTTTAAGTGAGGCAAATAATCTACTTATAAAATATTTCAAAGAAGGAACGTTTGATCAATATCTAATTGAGAAGAACAAACTATTTGAAACAAAAAAGACAGAAGAAGCAAAACTAACTACCAAAAGTCCACTACTTATTAAAGGAAAAGATTGGACGCCACACATACTAGGCATTTTCTTTTTGATTGGTATTTTATTAATAATAATTTCTATTTTTATTTAAACTAGACAATGCCAAATGATTACAGAAATAATCACTATGTGCCACAGTGGTATCAAAAGAAATTTTTATTAAATGACGAGAATAAACTCTGCTATTTAGATTTAAATCCTTGTAGTTTTACTGATTCGAATGGGATTAAACATACCGATAAGGATTTAAGAATTCAAGGTACAAAAGCGAGTTTTTGTGAAAGGGATTTATATACTAGAAATTTTAAAACGATAACGTCTATTGAGATAGAACGATCTTTTTTTGGAAAAATTGATATTAAAGGGAGAGGAGCGGTAGAGTATTTTGAAAATTTTAAATATCCTCCAGAAGATTGGAAAAATTATTTTATTGAGATAATACTATATTTAAGTACACAAAAGCTTCGAACCCCCAAAGGTCTTAATTTTTTGGGTAATAAAGTTAGATCAAATAATAAAAATATTATTCTAAACAAAATGATTGAATTACAGGGTATCTATGGCGCAACTTGGGCTGAGTGCGTTTGGCAAATTGCTGATGCTTATAATTCAAATACAAAATTTATTATTTCGGATCATCCTGTGACTGTATATAATAGAAAATGTCCACCAGGATCTGATTTATGTTGTGGCTCTAGTGATCCAGATGTTTTGCTCCAAGCAACTCAAACCATATTTCCTCTTTCGTTGAATAAGATTCTTATATTAACAAACCTTTCGTGGGTAAGAAATCCATACCAATCAGAAAGAAAACTTCGTCCCAATCCAAATTATTTTCATTCAACGATTAATAAGATCACTGATACTCAAATTGAAAGACATCTTACAGAACAAGAAGTGTGTGAAATTAATTATATAATTAAAAAAAGAGCCTATAAATATATTGCTGCGGCTAAGGAAGAGTGGTTATATCCAGAAAAGAAGATACCTGATTTGAAATGGAACTCTTTTGGAAATGGGTATTTACTTATGCCAGATCCAAGGCCCATTCATCCAGGTGGAGAAATAATATGGGGTGGTGGGCCAGGAGGTCCTGGTGCTATGGATGAATACGGAAGAACACCCGATGATCCTGAATATAATATAGAAACTAACACTGGCAGTGAATATCTAACGCTTGAGTGGTTTAAAGCCGAATTTGCGGAAATGTGCGGTCCATATAGACGAGGGCGTTCCTTTCAATTTACACAGATGGATAATGAGAAGGATGATGATGAATTTCACCAATATCATCTAAGTTTAAGAAAGAAAAATTACAAAGAAAGACAATCTGAAAAAAGAAAAAATTGATTTGATAGATGATTTAAATTACTATTAAGTATACATATAATAGATAAAACAAATAAAGAAATGGATCTAAACGATTTTGAAAAAAAAATACACTCAACTGACTATCAGGTAGCTTTTAGCTTTCGTACAAAATTCCAAAAATCAAAAGGATGTTTGAAATTTAGGATCGCTTGGGGTATTCCTCAACTTGGATTCAAAAATTCTGCTGATTACTATGAATGGGATAAGGAACATGTAAAACAAATTAATGCTTATAATAAAAGTGAAAAATACAAAGAACATCAACAAAAAATTAAAAACAAAAGACAGGAATATTTTGATAGAAAAATAACAGAGTTTGATTTTAAGTGGTATGCACAAGGAGTAAATTTTGCTAATCCAAATTTTAAATTTTCATATGATATTGATCAAATAACACTTAATTCTGGTATGCCTATATATTGGCGAGATTATATCGAAGAGTGCTTACTTTTTGAGAATCCCAGAGTCACTTTCCCTAGTAAACCATTACCAGAACCAACTTTAAAATGGAATGAGATGTATCAATTTTATGAGCTAATTATTGATAACATTTTTCCAGATACCACCACAAAAGATTTTGATAACAAGAAATTTACTAAAAAATTAAAAGAACTGAAATTAAAGATACCAGGTGGACGCACTCCACAATCAAGGAAAAAGAAAAACTTTGAATTTGGTATTGAGCTTTTAGAACTTGATAAACAAAAACCCGAATTAAGTGATTTTGAAAAAACTGAAACTATCAAAAATAAATCCCTTATAGATAATTTAGACATTGTTAAAGAACGAAAAATTAAGAACAATACTCGACAAATTAGGAAAAGAACGAAGAAATATATAGGTAATATTGAGTGACAATAATTTACGTAGCTTACTGTCATCAGTGGATAACTGACTTTCTATATTATTAACGCATTATTAGGTGCGTTAATTTTATTTATATGAAAAATAATAAAATAGTTTGGTGTACAGAATTAAGAAAGGTTAAGGATTTACTACCTTATGCAAAAAATCCCCGTGTTATTAGCGAAGAGCAAATGGAGGGTCTCAAGAGAAGTTTAAGTAAGTTCAATGTAGCTGAACTACCTGCAATCAATAAGGATGGGGTTATCGTTGCGGGTCATCAGAGGATTCAAGCTTTGATATTGCTCGGTCGAGGTGAAGAAAAAATAGAAGTTAGAGTTCCGTCTAGGCAACTCACAAAAGCAGAGTTTAAAGATTATCTTTTAACTTCAAATAGATCAGGAGGATCTTGGGATTGGTCAATGCTTTCTACAGACTTTGATCTCGACGATCTTAAACTTGCTGGATTTGATGATTTAGATTTGAGCCACATATTTGATGAAAAACCAAAAGAAACAAATAGCGAATGGAGTGATGAAGAGGAACTTAAGAAAATAAAAAGAAGTAAAATTAAAATAAAAAAAGGAGATCTTTTTGAACTGGGTAAACACAGACTTATTTGTGGTTCATCTCTTAATAAAGAAATAGTGAATGAGCTAATGAATGGTGTGAGGGCGGACTTTGTTGACGATGATATCCCATTTAATATAGGCCTCTCATATAATAAGGGCGTTGGAAACAAGAAACACTATGGTGGAACTACTAATGACAATAAAACTAATGAAGATTATAAAACTTTTGTCAGAACTCTTTTGGAAAATGCTTTATCTGTAACCAAAAAAGATGCCCATGTTATATTCTGGTGCGACGAAAGATACGTGTGGCTGCTTCAAACTTTATATCAAGAATTAGGTATAGATTCAAAAAGATTACTGGTCTGGATAAAAAACAATTCATCACCGACACCAACAGTAGCTTTCAATAAAGCGACTGAATTTGCCGTATATGGAACAGTAGGATCACCATACTTATGTAAGAGATTTAATGATCTGAATGAAATTCAAAACAAAGATATGACAAATGGTAACGATTTGCACCAAGAGATTAGTGATAACTCAAATCTTATGTTGGTAAAGAGATTACCTAGTAATCAATACTCACATCCGACCGAAAAGAGCCCTCTATTGCACTACAAAGCCCTTAAGAGATGTACAAGGGTTGGAGATGTAGTACTTGATCTAACAGCAGGTTCAGGAAGTATTTTGGTGGCATGCGAACAATTAAAAAGAGTTGCTTACGTTTGTGAACTTGAACCCGTTTTTTGTCAGCTCATAATAAATCATTATGAAAAGGTGTCGGGCAAAAAAGCAAAACTAATCAAAAACATATATGAAGAAAAATAGAGTTAAAGATAAATTTCTGGAAAGTTTGAAAAAGGTTCCAATAGTTCAAATTGCTTGCGAAAAAATTGGAGTATCAAGAAATTCAGTTTATAGATGGAGAAATCAAGATGAGAAGTTTTTAGAAGATATGGATTTGGCAATGGCAGAGGGTGAAGCTTTTATTAATGATATAAGTGAGGGACAACTTCTCAATATGATCAAAGAAAAAAGCTGGCCTGCTCTTGCTTTCTGGCTAAGACATAGAAATCCAAAGTTTAGAGATAAGGTCGAAATTACTACTAAAATAAAACACAACGATGAATTGACTCCGGAGCAAGAAGCTACTGTTAGAGAAGCTTTGAAGCTGGCTTCTCATGTCATTTCCGTTGAGAGCGATAACAAATAAATATATGGAAAATTACAATGTCATTCCGCAAGATCTCGTAGAAAAGATGATTGCGGACAGAAAAATTAGAGCGGCCATAACAAAAGAAAGTCACTGGTTCTTCTTTCATTTTTATTTTGCACATTATGTGAAATATGCAACGGCTGATTTTCAAAGACAAATTATTTCTTTAACCGAAAACGAATCGTTAAAACATTTTTGCGTTGTAGCATTTCGTGGATCTGGTAAATCCACGATCGTTACGACTTCTTTTCCGATCTGGTCAATTCTTGGAAAACCACAAAAGAAATTCGTACTTATTCTTACGCAAACAAAAGCACAGGCAAAGCAACACATGATGAATATGAGACGTGAATTAGAAAATAATCAGATGCTTAAAGACGATCTGTGGCCATACGAAGAAGAAAATAATGATGAATGGGGTTCTGGATCAATTGTATTTAAAAGTTTTAATGCCCGTATCACTGTTGCTTCAGCTGAGCAGTCTATTCGTGGACTTCGCCATGGTGCATATAGACCCGATCTAATAATTTGCGACGACGTTGAAGATATTAGTTCAACAAAAACAAGAGAAGGTCGTAACAAAACATATAACTGGTTTAAAAGCGAAGTTATCCCATGTGGTGACAAGAGTACTCGCGTAATTGTAATTGGAAACTTACTTCATGAAGATTCACTGTTAATGAGAATAAAAGAAGATATTAAGACTGAAAAAACAGAAGGAACTTTCTTGGAATTTCCACTTAAGAATGAAAATGATGTTTGTTTATGGCCAGGTAAATATCCGACACCTGAAGATATTGAAATAGAAAAGAAAAAAGTTGGAAGTGAGATAGCATGGCAAAGAGAATATTTACTTCGCATTATTCCAAGTGATGATCAGGTCATTTATCCAGAATGGATACAATATTATGATGAATTACCGGGAGTAGAACATATGGGATATCGAGGTACATACGCTGGAGTTGATCTTGCTATATCAGAAAAAGATTCCGCTGATTTTACAGCTGTAGTTTCTGCTCATATATATTCAAGGAGTGAAAAATTAAAAATATATATATTACCGAATCCAATTGCGAAAAAATTAAATTTTCCTGCACAGGTTGATTTGATGAAAAATTTCAAAGAAACACAAATGCCAAATCACAGAGATAAATTTTTTGTCGAGAGTGTCGCTTATCAAGAAGCATTACCTCAAATGCTTGAAATGCACGGTGTCGAAGCAGAAGCAGTAAAACCCAAAGGAGATAAGAGGACAAGATTGGCTCTCACCTCTACTGTAATAAAATCAGGAATAATAAAATTCCCAAGACAAGGTTGCGAAGAATTAATCAGACAGCTTGTTGGATTCGGTGTCGAGAAACACGATGATCTTGCAGACGCTTTTTCTCTATTGATTAACTCGACCCTTGATAAACACTCCAATGAACCAACGATTATAATGTTTTGGTTAGGTGGAGATACAATATATTACCCTGATTATGTTGACGTTAACTAAATAGATCAGAAGTTGTTATTTTATGATACATCCTCTAATGATAACGTTCATCATCTTTCCAGAAACCTCTCCTTGAAGAGTTATGCTTTTACCTTTTGAAAGAGTGGCTAATTGTGGTTCTGATTCTTTTTCAAACATACATTGAACACCAACGATTGAATATGTATCAGTTTTTAGAGTTACATATGGAGTATCCATGATGTCTTTTGCAATGTTGTCTATAACTCCAGAAACTTCAATAAATTTACCTTTATATTTTGCGTCAGCTGAAACTTCATTGGCTTTATAATCTTCACTTAATTTTATTGCAGTAACTGTTAATTCTGGAGTTTTTGGAACGTTTACTACAGGAACATTATTATTTGTTGAAGAAGATGTTTGTGTAGGATTACTTTTTGAAGAAAGGCTACCGGCTACTGCCAACAAAACTATTACTAAAAATATTTTTAATCCTTTTGAAAGAGAGATCTTTAATTTATTTTTAATAATGTCATCTGTAACAGGGAGAGTTATGAAAGCCATAACTAAAAATAAAATTCCTGATACTACATTTGTAAACAAACTGGTTAAACCTGCAATTGTAAATACAACACCCAATATCCAAGCGATAACCAAACCAAAAGTTATATTTTTAGTCTTAACTTCAACAGATTGATTTTCATTATTCATAATAATTTTTATATCTTGTTTTAATAAAAGCCTATGGTGGGTAAACAAAAAGCCCACCACATGGTTAACGACCGAAGTCATTTATACCGGTTTCCCGATATAGCCTGGAAAGACAACCCCATATGATGGGTTTTTTATGTCTTTCCAGGACTTTCTTTTCATCATGCCAGTAATTACTTACTAGTTTAGATTACTTTCTTATTCAGTTGTCTTGAACATAATAACCTTTTTTCAATTATTAGTCTATAAATTATAACGTACTTAAGTAGTTCTGCTAAGCAAAGTTGCCAACGTATTACCAACGATTAAGACTTAGCAGAAGACACTTTCTCTGTCATTAATTGATACATGGAAACGAATATTGTAGGTAAAATATACAGTCCAATAGTGATATCCGAAACTAGGATCAAATATTGTTTATATGCTCGTAAATCGACCGAACAGGAAGAAAAACAGGTACTTTCGATAGATTCTCAAGTTAAGGAAATGACCACTATAGCAGAGCATTTAAAGCTCAATGTGGTGGCAATCAAGCGTGAATCCCATTCAGCTAAAGATTCGGGACAAAGACCGATATTCAAGGAATTGCTTGAAGATATACGCAATGGAACATATAACGGAATTCTCACTTGGGCACCAGATAGGTTAAGCAGAAATGCTGGAGATTTGGGATCACTCGTTGATTTTATGGATCAGAAAAAATTAATTCATATTCAAACATATGGACAAACTTTTTCTAATTCTCCTAATGAAAAGTTTTTACTTATGATTCTTTGTTCACAAGCTAAATTGGAGAATGACAACAAAAGCATAAATGTAAAACGTGGATTGAAAGCTAGAGTTGAGATGGGGTTATGGCCATGCAGACCTCCCACAGGATATTTTAAAGAAAAAAGAACAGACAGAAAATGTCAAAGTATTCATGATCCAGATAGAGCGCCTGTTATCAAACAAATATTTGAAAAGATTGGTAATGACCATTGGAGTGGAAGAAAAGTCTATCATTGGCTCAAAGACGATATTAATTTCAAAACTGAAACTAATATGCATTTGAGTTTGGGTAATATATATAAGCTTCTAGAAAATACTTTCTATTATGGAAAATTTGAGTATCCGAAAGATTCAGGACATTGGTATCAAGGATCTCATGAACCGATTATTACCAAAGAACTTTTCGATCAAGTACAAATTCAAATTACGAATCAAACATTACAGCCCAGATCACAACAAAAGGAATTTGCATTTACCAAGATAATGACCTGTGGGTTATGTGGATCTGGTATTACAGCTGATGAAAAGTTTAAAGTTCAAAAGAACGGTAATACCCATCGTTACGTTTATTATAAATGTACAAGGATAAGAGATTCAAAATGTCCTTGCGGATTTATTAATGAGGATGATCTCATAAAACAACTTCAAGATTTAATTGACGATCTAGAAATACAAACCGTGCCTATGAAAGAAAAAATTACAAATGAGGTAAAAAGATTTAAAAAGTTTGAACAAATGTTATTGGGAAGCAAAACACCAATAATAGTAAAAGATATAGATATTAGAAACTATGCAAAGTTTATTCTTCAAGAAGGATCATTAGAGGAAAAGAGGGAGTTTCTTAGATGTCTAACAAATACTATTTATATTAAAAATCAGAAGGTTATATTAAAAAATGTATTATAGTATCTAACTAGGCTTGCCCCGATTCAAATATTTGATATAATCAAAACATGTTAAAGAATAAATCTGTGAAAAAAGTTGTTGCTGAAATATCGAAAAAGGAATGGACATTTCCACCATATTCCATTCAAAGTTGGGGTAATTGGTTACATAGAATCTCACCTTATGTGGGAAGAATTAAACCATCTTTTGCACATTTTTTAATTGAATATGTTAGTTCTAAAGGAGATATCGTTCTGGATCCTTTTTGTGGTATAGGGACTATTACAACAGAAGCTATGTTAATGAATAGGAATTCAATTGCAGTTGATCTTAATCCATATGCATATCAAATTGCCTTAGCGAAAAGTTTTAATAATCACACAAAAGATGATCTTATAAAATATTTAAATAAGATAAAAATAAACACTAAAAAAATATCGATATCAGAAATTCCAGATTGGGTGAAAGAATATTATAATCACGAAACTCTGAAAGAAATATTATTTTTAATAAAAAAACTTAAAAAAGACAAACAATATTTTTTGTTGGGATGCCTAACTGGCATTAGTCAGGGACATCGACCAGGACATTTATCTAAACCATGTGCTTGGACGTTACCATATAAACCAAGAAAAGATGATAAGGGAGAATACAGAGAAGCTATTCCGAGATTGATTGAAAAAGTCAAAAGAACATACAAGGATGGTTTTACAACAACAGGTAAAATGGAAGTTTATTTTGATGATGCAAGAAAATTACCAATTAAAGATAACTCCGTTGATCATATAATTACCAGCCCTCCTTATTATGATACGTTGGATTATGTTGGTTCTCATAGACTTCGTTTGGCTATTCTTGGACATTATGATCCTGAAGAAAACGGAAAATTAAGAAAAAAGTTGATTCAACAATTTGATTCTTATCTTGATGAAATGACTTTATGTATAAAAGAAATGCAAAGAGTTTTAAAGGTAGGAGGATATTGTGTTTTTATTGTCGGGGATTGCTTTAAAGGAAAAAAAGTTATAAATACTGCAAATACTCTTAAGTCTATACTTGAAAACAATGGGTTTGTTTGTCATGCAATTATAGAAGATGCCATACCAATGAATAAATCTGTACAGAAAAGAAGCAAAGAGCAAAAGCACGATCGAATAATGATTATGACGAAAAAATAATGGACTTTAAATATAAAAAATCTGGAACAATATTTAATATGCACTCATATTGGACTAAACAACCAATAGATCCGATTATGTTTTTAATTGAAAAAAATACTAAAGCCGGCGATGTAATTTTGGATCCTTTCTGTGGTACCGGCATGACTGGTGTAGCCGCAATATTAAGAAGTAGAAAAGTAATATTAAATGATCTGAGCACAGTATCAGTTCATATTTCAAAGGGATATTGTCAAAATTACCACGTTGAGAAAAAACTATCGAACTACATTGAAGAAAAAAACAGAATTTTAAAAAAAATAGATGATTATTACACTACCGAATGCGAGCACTGTGGTAATAAGGCGTTAATTAGATTTTCTATTGTCGGAGAAGTTTGGCAGAGTAAGGATGGGCTATATGAAGAAAACAGGGGGGAAATATTATTAAAAAATAAAGCTGGGACTAAATTTAAAAAAGATAATTTTTTTAAGGAATTCAGACTGTTAAAAATTTGTTATGAATGTTCATGTGCCAAAAATAAACAATTTAAATTACCAAGTAAAAAGGATATAAAAAAATGGAAGACAGAAGATTATAAGAAGCACTTCTATCCAAAAGATGATTTTTTTGGTCAAGAACCAAAAAGAAATTATAAAAAGGGAGTGAAAAAAGTTTATCAACTTTATTCCAATAGAAATCTAACGGCTTTATCAATAATTTTTGAAGAAATAAATAAAATTAAAAATAAGGAAACTAAACAATTATTTACCTTTATATTTACCTCAATATTATTTAATTCATCATTAATGAGTAGATATAGAGATTATGAAAACACTTCTATTAAAATGGGAACATTTTATATACCACCACTAATAAAGGACACAAATGTAAGTTCGAATTTCGAAAATAAATTCAATATAATTCTTAAAGGTAATTCAGAAATATTTAAAAATGATTATCCTTATGTAACAAACTTCATTAAAGGTAGTGCAGACAACTTACCTAATATTGAAAGTAATTCAATTGATTATATTTATACTGATCCACCATATTCAGACATTCTTAATTATGCAGAATTAAATATAGTTTATGAGTCTTGGCTAGGATCAAAAACTAATTTTGAGAATGAAATGATTGTGAGTAAACATCAAGGTAAAGATATAAAAAATTATGCTCATAAATTTAGAAAATTTCTTGACGAAGCGCACAGGATATTAAAAGAGGGATCCGTATTAACCCTAGTTTTTCATCATCCAAATTTAGAACATTGGGAATATTTGCAGCAAGCAATTTTAAGTTCAAAATTTGATCCAATTATTTCAAATTTACCAATTAGGCTAATTTCTAATTCAAAAACATCAAGTCAGCATGCAACAAATAAAAATTCACAATGTTTTCTCGTTTTTAATTTTAGAAAAAATAAAACCAAGAAAAACATTACTTTGTCTGACCTAACTCAAGAAATCACAAAACAAATTACTGAAGAAGCAAAAAAGGCTGGGTATAAAAATAATTCAGATATTTTTGATTATCTTATGAATAGATTTTTATTTGAATATAAAATTAAACCTTTTATTTTATAATCGAATTCTTATTGTCCCGGCATTAAAACCATTTTGTATTTCACCAATTAAAGCTTTCTCACTTTCTTGATGTAAATTTTTATCCTTAAAGGCCATAACGTCTTTAAAAACCTTTAAATCAGTAAATATCAAATCGTCAATACACTTAACTTTTATCTTCGGATTATTAAGAATAAATGAAAATTCCTTCGATCTTCTATTTCTCAAAAGCTCTATATCGTCCTTTGTAAGACGTATAAAAATCGAATATAAATTTTCTTTTGTTGAGTATAGTTCAATCAAATTCTTTCCTAACAAACCGTGTGCATCTCTTTTTGTTGAAGTGGTTAGGGCTGCAATATTTTGTGTATAAAATCTAGCTTTTCCAGGAATAGTTTTTCCTGACTCATCGTATATAGTTTTGATTGTTTGTTTACTCCTGGCGCCATAAACAGATTTACCAAGATAATCTGTCATATTTTTTATAATTCGATCAACAATAGAGTCAAAGTTATTTTTCCTACCTAAATGTTTAAGTGTTGCCTCAACTATTAAATCTCTAAGTAAGTTTTTTTCATATGGATCAACAATTAAAAATTTTCCAGTATTGTTTTTTGAGAAACTTAGAGCAAGTGTGGCCATTCCTTTATGCAACAAACCGTTTGAGTAATTGATTTTTTTATTAATTATATCTTTTCTACTACCTTTTTTAACAAAAGACTGTCCTTTATAAGGAACCAGAGTAACACCAACATAACCGTTTAATGCTACACCGAGGGAATGGCTTATACGATTTAGTTGTCCATCTCCAAACTGACCTCTTTCAGTACCAAATGTTCCTTCTACCACTATTAATGGATATGAATTATCAATAGACCATGCTCCATCGTTTGCGCCAAGATCTCGTCCAGTTTTTGGATCAGAAAATGCCAAACCCCCATTATTCCATGACAATGCATCTTCGTCAGATTCATCATATATTCTTAAATTAAGCCTATCAGTTATTTCTTTTTCAGCTAAAATCTTTCTGACTTCTATGTCAACTTCCTTCAAAATATTTTTTACTCTAAGATCGCTAGTGTATGCCATAAATTTAATTTTTTATAAAATACTCAAAAAAATATTTATCTTGCGTCATTATAACTGCATCCAATAAATGTACAGCCTCATAATTTTCTAACAAAGTTTGATTTGTATTTTTTCTGTATATTTCAATAAAGTCGACTATTTTCTTAAAAGGCAAATTACCCAATAAAAGAATTTTTATATAATTACTTATCCATTCGTCATCATGAGATTGTCGATCTTTATCAATTGTAATATCCACATTTGACCCTTTAACTTTAAAAGTATTGTTTTCAACAAACATTTCACCCACAAAATCAATTTGATTATCAGCTACGTTTGGAATTATTGTGAATAATTTATTGGCTAACTGTACTTCTCCATATTTCTTAATTTGAACTGTTGCAGCAGCAAGACTTGATTTAGATGATTTTACTTCTCCAATAATTAATTCATATTGTGTCTTTGTCTTTATTGAATCATCATTCTTAATTACTCTAAAGTTTTTAATTACAGGAAGCAAAGTAATGGATACGCCTCTATTTTCAGTAATGATTCCTAAAGATTTTAAATACGATGAGACCCTGCAGTGAAATGCTGAAAAGTCTGGTATGCCTCCTTGTAAGGTTTTACCATTATGTTTTAAATTCTGTTGAAACCAGGGAACTTGGTTTTCAGTAATATAGCCACTTTTTATAAATTCCATACTAGCCAAATACTCAAAAAGAGATTCTGCTGAAGCGCCAGATTCAAAATTTTTATAAACTAAATAATTACTTGGATCTTCTTTTTCGCTTTTAATTAAATTAAAAATATTATTTTCTACATTGCTAAGTTTTTTCGTCTTAATATCCTCAATATAAATATATTTTTTATTTTTAAAAACAGCAGGATATTTTTTAAGCAACATATCGGCAGAATTTTCCTCTATTAATTTTCCTTCTATATTTCTTCCGAATAACCCTGGGGAATATATATAATAGCCATCCGAAAAAAGTGCACGATGAATAAAGACCTCATATCTTCCTTTCATGGTAATACCATACGGATAGATTAAGTATGACGATCCAATAATTGAAGAAAAAACAAAAGCATCCTCAGCGTCCATTTCAATTAAATCACCAAATTTTTTATGTTGTATTGTTTTGTATCCAAGTTTGGCAAGAACCTCTATTATTTCTGCTTTAGTCATTGTTTTTAAATCATAGCATGTTTAAAAATGTTTGTAATTCACTATCAGTTCTAGAAGAAGATAAATAATGCAAAAAAGCTTAAAAAGATTATAATTGACTGATGGAATCACCATACCCAATATATTTTAATAAGCGCCTGATAAAAACAGTTTTTATAGTTAAACCTAAGGATTTTACCAAAGATTTATTTAAGAACCTCTTTGATATCAACACTAAGCATTATGGTGGTAGATTTAATCCAATCGTTTTTTCAAATAACGATGATTTATCAAAAGAATCGTGGAATTTTATAAAAGATTTTGACCCTGATTCTGTTATTTTCTTGTTTACTCCATCTAAAAGTTTTATTGAAAAAATAGAGAATAGACTTTCTCCATATATTGTAGAAATCAATAATCTCCAAACAGGGATAAGTTTTCATAATCAACTTCCAACAATTAATCATCCTACAGAAGAGTTGATTAATAAGTCCTCCACTTACTTTAATGAAAAAAGACCTTTTGTATTATTTAATATTAAGGACTTAACATCTTCTACATTGAAAGAGTTTATACATTTTAATTTTGGTACATATGAAGATTATTTTCTTGATCAAATGGGAAAAAAGATTCAAAATAAAAATGTTTATACTTTAAACACAGACGAGAGTGTAAATACTACCTTGCTTGAGTTAGGAGATATACATAAAAATTATGTATTTCCAATACAATTATCTACAGTTCCAAATGAAATAAGAGATATATCCTATAATCATGAAAGTGAATATTTTACAGTAATAGTTGGTGATTCACCTTACGATCTATTACATTATTGGAATAGGATTCTAATGATTCCCCAATGGATGCGTAGGGATATTTGTCATTTTTGGTTATCAACCGAGGTTGCAGAAAATGATAAATTAAGAAATGGATTACAGCAATTTTTTCAACAAAAAGCTTCTCGAACTGGCAACAACAATAACCAGATGCTTCAATTTATTAGTTTTTCTATTAAGGAAGATAGATTGAAAAAGATTGCAGGTATACTCGGTGAGAGATCGTGGTGTGGCAAAAATGTAGTTATTTTACCACCGAAAGAACTGTTTCCAAACTATGGTCAAAATAAAGATTATTTTAGTTTAAAAGATGGTATGACTCTATATCAAGCATATGGTAATGAAGGAACTATTGTTATCGATGAACCAATTTTTCCAGACGGTGTTAATCCAGGGAATTGGATGTTGGATGTATATATACAATATCATCCAGAGAGATATCAAAATACAAATATACGTCATTGGTGGAGGCTTCCTAATCGTAATCGCCTAACTCGATTATTTTTCCCACAGAGCATAGCTAGAATATTAAGGAATGGTGTTCCTAGTGTCGTTATGGGAGCAAAATCTTTTTTTAAAACGGATGAATTAAAATTAGATTTTAAAATACCAAAGGATAAAAATATTATTTCATCTTTAATTTTTGGTCACAATAACCCCTCATTTACAGGAGATCCTAGACAAACGGTTATTAACCAAAAAATATATTTTACCACTCAAAGATCAGATAAAGGACGTTATTTGCAGGGTCTTATTGGACTATTTGGTGGATTGGGACAAGCTTATCATCAATTCAGAGAACCTTATTGGAGAAAGATGTTTGAAATTCTTTCTTTAAGTACGCCGGCTTCTGATAATAAGAAAAAGGCTGTAATATTTGGTAAATTAAAAAATTATTTAAGAACAATACCTAAAGATCAAATTGAGAGAGAAGAGGAATTCAAATGGTTAGCTGAGTATATTTTACTTACTTCAAAAGAATATGGTAAATCAGGTCGAGAGGCTGATTTAATTTTCTTTTTGAGAGAAAAAATAAAATTAGTACAAGAATTTCTAAAAGCTCAAGGTAAAAGTGAAGTAATAGATTCAAAGAGCAAACTTCAATTTAAAGAAGATGTTTATAGAGAAATTAAGGATTTAGTTGATAGCAAAGTTTTACTAATGGGGTTGAAGCCTCATTGTACTTCGTGTGGATATTCAAACTGGTTGCACGTTGATGAGATTAAACAAAAAATTGAATGTAAGGGTTGTGGAAATATTTTTGATTTAAATCCAGATCCATCTTGGTTATATAGGTTAAATAATTTAGTTGAGAGTGGAGTCAGACAGCATGGATTAGTTCCAGTTCTTCTTACGCTTGGGGAATTACAAGATGATGCGCATTCCTCATTTATATATAGTCCAAGTCTTGATTTATTTAAAAAACAGAAAAAAGACTACAAACATCTAGGGGATCTAGATATTGTATGTATACAAGATGGACAATTTATAATGGGTGAGGTTAAACAAAGCTCATCCTTATTTAAGGCAAAACACTTTGAAGAAGCTTTCAAGCTTGCAAAACAAATTAGACCAAATATCCTTCTATTTTCATCCTATGATGATAAAAAAACAAAGCTTATTGAAGATAATATCAAACTTCTGCAAGAAAAATTAGAACCATATGGAGTAAAAGTAATGTGGCATGAAGCACAAAAAATCAGTTATATTTATTAAAACTAATACCGTCTAGTGATAGCTTCTGAATGTAACCTAATTATACAAAATAGTAATATAATTTAACCTAAGTATTGAGCGAGTTTGAATATCTTATTTGTATTATCTAATTGTAATGATTTAGTAGTTTAAAAATATATCCAATTAAATCAAAATTAAAAAAACGTATAAGTAATAATTCTATTATTATAATTGGCATCAGAATACACAAACCTGTCGCCCAATGTGAATCATTTTCATCATTACTATCTTTGTTTATGTAAGGGTGAGTGACATTATAAAATGAAAAAATAAAAACCATTAATAATAAGGTATAAGTTAAGATGTCAACAAATATGTATTTTAATTCAAACAATCCATCAAAAATATTTCTTTTAGTAAAAATAATAATAAAATAAGAAGAAATGACCATAAGATAAGACCAAAATACTGGTCTACCATATTTACCAATTTTTAAAAACATTTCTTTTTTCATATTAGGTATTATACAAGATTAAACAAATTTGGGTAATTCTGGTGCCAGCTGGTGAATGCGATGTAATCGAGAATATTACTATTCTCGGGCGCTCTAATTACATAACGTATTCGTGCTAGCTCTTGATGGTGACCTTACGGGGAATCGAACCCCGATTCCAGCCTTGAGAAGGCCGTGTCCTAACCGTTAGACGATAAGGCCAATATTAAATTTTCAAACCAAACTCGAACCCCGAATTTCCTTCCTTACAGGTGTCCCAACCCGCTTCGTCACGAGTATTTTTCTGCTGAAAAATCTCTCGACCCCGACTCGCACCGCCGTGCTCCGTCTTTGAAAAGCTCCATGTATTCGCTTTTCAACCTTTCGAAGGCCGTGTCCTAGTCACAAATCAAAATCTGGTGATTTTGTTTGCGACCCCATCTCGTGCCGACGCACTCCGATCTTGCGATTGGGTCCCAACCCAATCTCACATCAGACGATAAGGCCCTAAAACAAATTTTTAATAAAATTTGTTCGGGCGATCAATTTGTTTTAAGACAAATTGATTTAGCCAAACACTAACGAACAAAAACCAATATAACAGTTTTTGTTGTTTTGAACAAATAAAAAAGAGGGAGCCTTGTTAGACAACCCTCTTTTTGAGCCCGCTGGTATTTTCACCAGTCGGGTGGTAACTCCTTTGCCTTGCGGCTCTTTTTTTTCGACTGACCCGAAGGCGCGAACAGTCTCGAATTCTTGCTCGCTCTCTGCTTAAAGTGCGCGGCCAGCACACTTGCCATCGTCTTTTTCACCGGCTTTTGCTGATTGTCTTGCGGCATATTATTGCTCCTTACTGCCTGAAGTTCGTACAGCTATACTATACGTTATTATATACAGGATGTCTAGCAAAGAAAAAAGAGCCCGTTGTCGGGCTCTTTTCCAGGGTGTATTAATCCCTGAACTGACGTGCGTTGCTCTCATCAACCTGCTCTTTTGAAAACTTCCAGCCCGGAAAAATCTTTTTCTTCCTGGCTTTTTTCTCGGCCCCCACTTTTCCGAAGCAAGAGGCGATTGAGCCGTTGGTGTATTTATCACCGTACTTATTTTTAAAGTACTCGTCTGCTTTGTGGAAGGCGAGACCACGGTAACCATGCTCTTTTATAAAACCGCGCGCCTTCTCAATGTCCTCTGTCGTGAAAACGAATTCATTAGCCATTTAGGCCTCCTCAAACTATATTGTACTCCTCGTTATATATTAACATTATTATGTATACTATGTCAACTAAAACAGCGCTTGATTTGTAAGCAAATCAAGCGCTGTTTCGTATTATCTATTTATAAGGTTATTTTACTAATCCTTCCAATACTTCTTTTACTAGCATTCCGTCTGCCTTTCCTTTAAGTTCTTTCATTATTCCTCCCATAAATTGACCAAGTTTTGTTTTGTCTATTGTGCCTGCAGCATCAACTTTTGCTTTTACAATTTTCTCAATCTCATCTCTACTCATAAGTTGGGGTAATAAAGACTCCAGCAATTTCATCTCAGCTTCTTCTGTTTGTACCAAGTCCATACGATTACCCTTAGTAAATTGGTCTATAGAATCTTTTCTTTGTTTTATCAATCTTCTAATTATTGTAGTTGCATCTTCATCTGAAAGTTCTAGAACGGTCATTTTCTTGGCGATCATTTCATTATTAAAAGTAGAAAGTATATTTCTAAGTACAGTGAGACGAAGTGTATCCTTTTTTATCATCGATTCCTTTATCCCGTCTTTTATTTGTTTGTGTAATGACATGTTTTGAATGTTTAATTAATGATAAATCTAACTTCTAGATATTATCATATTTAGATGGCTTTTGGTATAATATAAAAGTAAAAATTAAAGTGCAAAATGTAAAAATATAGTTAAAAATTCAAAATTTACTAATTTATACAGTTTTTTTGAACATTTTTAATTTACAATTTTATCTTTACTTTTTTCATTTTTAACTTTAAATTTATAATTATGTCTTCAACAACCATCATTATTCTCTTGTTCATTATAATCGTAGGATTAATCGTTTTTCTATTTCTAAAGAATAACAATACTGAAGTAAAAACAGACGATATAGGTCTTAAACTTATTCTTGAACAGATTAATGAGCTAAACAGAACTGTTGATAGTAAGATAAGTGAGAGCACTAAACACATGAATGAATCAGTGAGAAATCAATTTACTGAATCTGCGAAGCTCATCAAGGATGTTACTCAAGGACTTACAAAACTAGACGAAACAAACAGACAAGTTGTTTCTTTTGCCGATCAACTTCAATCACTTCAAGATATTTTGAAAAATCCCAAACATCGTGGAATTCTCGGTGAATATTATCTCGAAACATTGCTGCAAAATGTTTTGGCACCGACTCAATACAAAATGCAATATGCTTTTTCTAACGGCGAGATTGTAGATGCTGCGGTATTTGTTAAAGACAAGATTATCCCGGTAGATTCCAAGTTTTCTTTAGAAAACTACAACAAACTAAGCGTTGAACAAAATCCACAAGAAAAAGAGAAGCTGGAAAAAGCGTTTGTAAACGATTTGAAACTAAGAATTCAAGAAACATCAAAATATATTCGTCCAAAAGAGGGGACAATGGATTTTGCTTTTATGTTTATTCCACACGAAGCCATTTATTATGATTTACTAGTAAACAAAATAGGTGCAATAACGGAAGAGACTGATAATCTTATTCAACGTGCAGCAAATAAATATAAAGTAATTATTGTTTCGCCGACTTCGTTCTTGGCATATTTACAAACAGTACTGCAAGGTTTGAAAGCAATGCAAATTGAAGAATCGGTTAAGGGGGTGATTAAGAACGTAGAAGGATTACAAAAACACTTTAAGTCATTTGAAGAATATCAACAAAAACTTGGAAATGCTCTAGCTACGACAGTGAATCATTTTAATGCTTCAAGTAAAGAATTTAAAAAGATAGATAAAGACGTTGTGAGAATTACTGGTGTTGAGTCCGACATAGAATTATTGGAAGTCGCGAAACCCGAAAGAGAGGATGAGTAAAGAGTATAAGGGATTAGTATAAGTATAAGGAAAATAACAATAAAAAACCGCCGGCGTATACTCGCCGGCGATTCAATTTTTGAAGAATCATTCTTCCATATAGAAGGATTGAATGACCCTGGGGTCCTTCAGTTCATGTGGTTTAAAGCCATTGTTTGTTTTCGCTTTTTCCCATTCTTCTTTTGCAGCAACCATTGCTGTTTTTTCATTTGTAGCAGGAAGTTTTACTTTCACCGTCTTGTCGTGTTCAAGAACTCCCATCGTCATTTCATATTGTAAAAACCATTTTCCATTAGGCATAAAATTTGCCTCCATTCTAAACTTTCTATTTTAAGTTAAGCAAATTTTTAATGATTAATCAACCATATTAAAACCGCCGGCGTATACTCGCCGGCGGTTCTATTTGTCTCTCGTGTCTACTTGAGATCTATCGAGAGTATCAGCTTGGGATTGGAAACTTCCGTGGGTTTAAAGTTTTGGTGTTTTATGTTGTTCCATTCACCCAGAGCCTCAAAAGTAGCCAATTTTACTTCTATCGCCCTCAGCTCGATCCTTATAGTTTCTTTGGGTTTTGTACGTTCATCGCGGTCAAATTCCAAAAACCATTTTTCTCCGTTCATGTATTATTTCTCCTTGTATTCTTAAGTGTACTCAATAATGCAGGCTATGATTAATAATATTACAAAAGAAAGGCTCTCCATCATATCAAAGTAACCCTCACCATTTTTGTACTTCTTATATCCAGGCCAAACCATGAATATTAGAAGAAATGATACTATCAAAAAATATTTTAGCATTTGAAATCCTCCTGGAAAACTTTTTGTTCTACACTTTCTGGCCGAGATTCAGACCTAGCTTTTTCATAGCTTTTTTGCAGTCCTTGTAGTCTGCTTCATTAAAGAAATATACTTTTAAGAGCTCTTCTTTTGTCTTTTGAAGCAGTTCTCCGACAGTGTAAATTCCGCCGCGTGTAAGTTTGTTCAGTGTACCGTTCTGTAATCCGAGAACTCTTACGGGCTGAGCGAGTATTTTTTTGGTGTTCATAAACTTTATCCTCCAGTTAATTTATACGTCTACAATTACGGTATCATTACAAAATATACATGTCAACCACTTTTATAATATCTATATTTACTGTATTATTTTAAATACTATGAAACCAATAAAGTGTATATACAATCATTTAAAAGTTGAGAAAAAGTGGCAGGCCATTTGGAAGAAAAAGAAAGTCAACAAAACCACAGAGGCTGGCAACAAACCAAAATGTTATGTTCTTGATATGTTTCCTTATCCATCCGGTGAAGGTCTTCATGTCGGGCATCCACGAGGCTATATTGCAACAGATATATATTCTAGATTAAAGAAGATGAATGGTTTTAATGTTCTTCATCCAATGGGCTGGGATGCTTTTGGTTTACCCGCAGAGCAGTACGCGATGAAAATGAAAATCAATCCCGAGGTTGCTGTTAAAATAAATGTA
>JAVHRR010000005.1:0-5467 GCA_036171775.1 Minisyncoccota bacterium | reverse complement strand
AAAAAATGTCTGAACAATATAAAATATTATTACCATCAAAACCAAGAATAATCTCAGAAAAGGGATTTTCTGGTATTTATGAAATAGACGGTCTATATCCAGGATATGGACACACATTAGGTAATTCTTTAAGAAGAATTATCCTTTCTTCTATTCCAGGAGTATCTATCACCACCATCAAGATCGACGGAGTTGATCATGAATTTTCTATAATGAAAGGTATCAAGGAAGATGTTATAAATATTATATTGAACCTAAAAAAGGTTAGATTTAAGGTTGTAAACGATGAAGAACAAACAGTTACTTTGAAAATCAAAGGAGTTAACAACGTTACAGCAGCTGAAATAAAAGTTCCTGGACAAGTTGAAGTTCTAAACCCAGAACAATACATTTGTGCAATAACAGACAAAGCAACAGAGCTTTCAATCGAGATTAAAATTCAAAAAGGTTTAGGATTTGTTCCAAAAGAGGAAATTCAAAAAGATAAAGTTGATATAGGCACAATTGCTATGGATGCTATCTTTACCCCTATAAGAAGAGTAAACTACGAAGTAGAAAACATGAGAGTTGGAGACAGAACAGACTTCAACAAGCTTATCTTCTCAATAGAGACCGATGGTTCTATCACTCCTTCTGACGCACTTGATAAATCAATCTTTATTATGCTAGAACAGCTTAAAGCTATTGTTGGTTTTGAAGAACCAATAGAAGTAAAAGAAGTTAAGAAAGCAGAAAAAGGTGAAGATTCAAGCAAGGAAGCAGATCCAGAATTTCTAAAAACAAGAATAGAAGGTCTAGATCTTTCAGTTAGAACAGTAAACGCACTTTCAAACGCAAACATAAGAACAGTCGGTGGTCTTGCAAAAAAGAAAGCAGATGATCTTAATGATATAGAAGGATTAGGATCAAAAGGAATTCAAGAGATCAAAAAAGCTCTATCAAATTTCGGTATAATTCTAAAATAATAAATTTATGTTACACGGTAATAAGAAAAAACAGTTAAGCAGAGGAAGAAATCAAAGAAACGCTTTGATCAAGTCTCTTATCGTATCTCTAGTAAAACACGAGAAAATGACAACTGGTACAATCAAAGCAAAAGTTTTAAAACCTTATATTGAGAAGTTGATTACAAAAGGAAAAGAAGGTACATTAGCTGCACACAGATTGATAGCTTCGAGAGTAGGTCCAGTCACTGCAAGCAAGATTGTTAAAGTGCTTGCACCAAGATACAAGGATAGAAACGGCGGATACACAAGAGTTACTAAGCTTAAAACAAGATTATCTGACAGTATGAAAATGTCTCAGATAGAGTTTGTATAATATAAATTTATGGAAAAGAAAATTTACACAATAAATGCAGATGGACAGAAAATGGGAAGAATAGCGACAAAAGCTACAGCTTTGCTAATCGGCAAGAACCTTGTTGAGTATGCAAGAAATAAAGTTTTTAACGTTCAAGTTATAATCGAGAATGCCTCAAAGATAGATATTTTCGAAGGTAAATTGAAAACAGAATATAAGAGATTTTCTGGATACCCTGGAGGTCTTCATGAAAAGAGCATGGCTCAAGTTATCGACAAAAAAGGAAAGGGAGGTCTATTAAAGATTGCTATTTCAGGAATGATCCCAAGAAACAAACTAAAATCAAGAATTATAAAAAACTTGATTATTAAAGAATAATATTATGGAAAAAGAAACAAAACACAAATACACAGCAGCCGTAGGAAGAAGAAAAACTTCTATTGCAAGAGTAAGAGCTACCCAAGCCGCAAAGAATTCTTTTGTCATAAACGATGGAATGAGCATTGACGATTATTTTAAATCAGAAGCACAAAGAATTATCGTTGGACAAGCTGTAGCAGTAGCAAAGTTACCACACAACTTAGCGATCACAGTAAAAGTTTCTGGAGGAGGAGTAAATTCTCAAGCAGAAGCTATCAGACACGCTCTAGCAAGAATACTTATTTTAATAAATCCAGAGCTTAGAAAAGATTTGAAAAAAGAAGGTTTCCTAAAGAGAGATCCAAGAGCAAAAGAAAGAAGAAAATTCGGTTTGAAGAAAGCCAGGAAGGCACCACAGTGGTCTAAGAGATAACCATAATCTATTTATTAGAAAAACTCGAGAATACAATCTCGGGTTTTTCTTTTTTGCCTGGCGCCTGTCCCGTAGTCAACTTTTTCTCATCAAAAAAGTTGTGGTACTGGGACGAGAATAATCATACAAATAACAAAACAAAAACCGCGTTCAAGTCCTCCAAGGACCCAAACGCGGCTCGAGGTATCCAACCTCTATTTTATTATCGAGAAACTCTGCACTGCCGGCTGATCGCCACGGTCGTAAATGATTTCCAACAACTGAACCGTTTGCCCACGGGCTATTTTTTTCGACCCGATGATCATGGTTGTGGACAGGACATGGTCAGAAAGTCTCTCAACCACGACCTTGCTCAGACCAGTATCCTCGATTTTCTGAGGATCGGTCGCGACCACAAACCACTCAGGTTTGTTGTTCCTGTCACGCCAGACTTTTACCATTGCCGGAGTTTGCAGACTCTGAACTATCTCCTGGCTCAACGGCGTAACACTTTGTACAAGTGTCATCGGCTTCGGTTTGGCCACAACTGAAAGAATGGCGGCCAAAACGAGTGTTAAACACATTAGCCACATTAACGGCACAGGCGGACCAAGAACTTTTTTCATAATTTTGACCCCTTTATGATTTTAAGAGAACATACTACTACGAAAGAATTTTACCACAATATATTAGTCGCGTCAAACAATAAATTTGATTTATACACAATACATGGTAAAATGGGTAAATCTAGGATAAATGTTGAATTATATGAATAAAACAGACGAAAACGAGGATATAATATATGAAGAAGAGACAGAAAAAGCGACCAAAAAGGTGGCTGGTGATGTCCGCCTGGATGACGATTCAGTCGGACAGGTTGTTATGGATGAAGAAACGGATGCACCAGAAGCCCTTATAAAGAAACTTAAAGTAAGAATTAAGGAATTGGAAAAAGAAAATAAAGAATACATGGATGGTTGGCAGAGAGAACGGGCAGATTTTACAAATTACAAAAAGAGAGTTGAGAATGAAAAGATTGAAGTTGTAAAATATGCTAATGAAGGTTTGCTTGAAGAGATCACACAAGTTTTAGATAGTTTTGAAATGGCGTTTTCAAATAAAGAAGCTTGGGAAAAAGTAGACAAGAATTGGAGAATTGGAGTTGAGTACATTCACACACAGCTCGTAAAGATTCTTGACGAAAACAATTTCAGATCAATGAATCCCCTTGGAGAAAAGTTTGACCCAAAATTTCATATTGCAGTTGAACACACTACTACGGATGATGAGAAAAAAGACGGAATGATTACGGAAGTAAAAAAGAAAGGTTATGTTTTGAGTGATAGAGTTATGAAAGCAGCACAGGTAGTGGTCGCCGAGTACAGCGACAAGTCGAAAGTTGAAAGTGAAAAGTTATAAAGTGGAATGCGTCTTTGCGAGGAGCAACGCGACGTGGCAATCCAGGTTGAATTGAATTAATCTGGATTCCCGCCTGCGCGGGAATGACAATGCGGGGAGGAAAATGATATAATCAAAAAGTTATGCTAAGTTTACAAAAACAACAAAAATACATAAAGAAACAAGTCAGATTGCCTGACGGTACTTTAGCTTTGGTTGTTTTTGAACTTACTGAAATAAATGGAAAAATAGTTGCGAAAGCTATTTGCGGAAAGCTTATACTTGAAAACGAAATCACCCAAGAAGAGATTTTAGCTTTGCCAGTTTATTTTGAAACTGAAACTTTTAAACCGATAGTCAGTCCATTTTTTGCAGACATTTTTAATGTTGTTAGGGATTTATCTTTTGTTACAAGCCAACCAGCTCGAGCTCCAAACTTTTAACGGCATACGAATGTCGTACGAATATTACGAATGATTGCGAATAATTAATTTTATTCTGTTAAATTTATTCGTAGCCCATTCGTATCATTCGCATATTATTCGTATTGTAAATTTAACAACTTAAATAATAAAACTAACAATTTATGTCAAAAATATTAGGAATAGACTTAGGAACAACATTTTCAGCAGGAGCTGTAATGGAAGGAAGCGAACCAAAGATAATAGAAAACGCAGAAGGAGCAAGAACAACTCCATCTATCGTAGCTACAACAAAAACAGGTGAAAAGCTAGTTGGACTTTTGGCTAGACGCCAAGCTGTAACAAACCCAAAGAATACTATTTTTCAAGCAAAAAGATTCATGGGACATCAATATGACGATGCTGGAGTTCAAAAAGATAAAGCATCAGTATCATTTGATATTTCAAAATCAGCAAATGGCGGAGTAGAAGTTACTATGGGAGACAAGAAATACAGACCAGAAGAAATTTCTGCAATGATAATTCAGAAAATAAAGAATGATGCAGAAGCAAGACTTGGAGAAAAAATAACTGACGCTGTTATTACAGTGCCAGCATACTTCAACGATTCACAAAGACAAGCTACAAAAGACGCAGGACAGATTGCGGGCTTAAATGTTTTGAGAATTATAAACGAGCCTACAGCTGCAGCTCTTGCATATGGTCTAAACAAGAAGACAAATGAAAAGATCGCAGTGTACGACTTTGGAGGTGGAACATTTGATGTTTCAGTTCTTGAAATCGGTGACTCTGTTATCGAAGTTCGTTCAACTGACGGAGACTCACACCTTGGAGGTCGCGACATCGACAAAAAGATTGTGGATTGGATGGCTGAACAATTTATGAAAGAAACCGGTATTGATTTAAAAAAGGACAATCTTTCACTTCAGAGACTTGATGAAGCCGCAGAAAAAGCAAAAATAGAACTTTCAACCGCGATGGAAACAGAAATAAATATTCCATTCATTACTTCAGATGCTTCTGGTCCAAAACACTTGCTTATTAAACTTTCAAGAGCAACATTAGAAAATCTTACAAAAGAATTCATTGATAGATCTATAGTGATTGCAAAAAGAGCACTCGATGCTTCTCCATTTAAAGTTGGAGAAATAAACGAAGTTATTATGGTTGGAGGACAAACAAGAATGCCTGCAATAGTAAACGCAGTAAAAGCTTTGTTTGGAAAAGAGCCAAATATTTCTGTAAACCCAGATGAAGTTGTAGCTATCGGAGCTGCAGTGCAAGGAGGAATTTTGAGAGGAGATGTTAAAGATGTTCTTTTGCTCGATGTTATACCACTAGCACTCGGTATTGAAACCATGGGAGGAGTTGCAACACATCTTGTAGAAAAAAATACAACAATTCCAACATCAAGAAGCCAAGTATTTTCTACTGCAGCAGACAATCAAACTTCTGTAGAAATACACATCGTTCAAGGAGAAAGACCAATGGCAGCAGATAACAAGAGCCTTGGAAGATTTATTCTAGACGGAATACCACCAGCAGGAAGAGGTATGCCACAAGTTGAAGTTAC
>JAVHRR010000004.1:9218-22389 GCA_036171775.1 Minisyncoccota bacterium | reverse complement strand
TGAAATAGAATTGATTTTTCTTCATTTTTCTGTTATTTTATAAGTCTTGCGCCCATAGCTCAGCTGGTAGAGCAGATCCCTCTTAAGGATAAGGTCGTTGGTTCGACTCCAACTGGGCGCACAGTGTGAGCAATTAAAAACTGCCCGAAATTATGGGCAGTTTTTTCTTACACTGTGCGTCCGTATTAAGCAAATATGAGCTTAGATGATTTTTATACACTTAGAGAGTTGTTCCGAATCAATTAGTAAATTAATTGTAATAATACTTCTGTCCCAATTTAGTATATTTTTGCAGTCGTACATTTCAGTAAATGGATCTGTATCCAAAACATCTTTTGTAAGCTCAGCAGGAAAAGGTGTTTCTGGAAGCTTTGAAAAGTCGTCATAACTAATTTTTAAAAAAGCTGAATTTTGTCCTACGCCTCTATTATCTAACAAATATTCGTTATCGAGTTTTGTGGGATAGGCGAGCTTTCCGTTGTAATAAATATCTCTAATATCTGGGTGACTAATGATGGTTTTTTTGTCAGACGACATTCCAACTGGAACTAAATTAAAATAATCATATTTTGTTTTATATATAACAATGGGAGCCACTCCAGAAACGCCGATATTTTGATTGTGATTATTAATTTTAGTAAAATAGGCTAAAATTCCTACTAAAAGAATTGTAATAAATACAACAATGGTAATTAATTGTTTTTTGTTCATCTGCAGATTATATCATAATTATTTATTTTACATTCATCTATCCGAATAGTTATAATGATTTCTGACTATACAAGCGCCTTATCAGCGTTTTTAGTTGTGCACGGGAGAGGAATCTTGAAACTTACAGTTTCTGTACACCTTTCGTACCGTACTCGCTACGCTCCGTGCGATATACTCAAGGTCTTCAAGTCCTCTCTCGTAAGCAAGTAATCTTGCTTACTCCGTGCGCAAAATAAAACTCGCTTATTAGCGAGATTATTATTTTGTGCACGGGAGAGGACTTGAACCTCCATGCCTTGCGGCACTAGCTCCTAAGGCTAGCGTGTCTGCCATTTCACCACCCGTGCATGCAAAGAGCATTCTATACTGAAATTACATTAAAATCAAACAAAAACCGCCTTTCAGCGGTTTTTCTCTTTATACAATCTCGCAACTCCCCCCAGAACAAGCCAACTCTTTCTTCATATCAGATTCATCAACTTTCTCGTAAGTAATAATCTTTGAAAAATCGATACTTCCCATTTTCTTTACAAGCTCGTTGTATCTCTCTTCGTTTATTTCTTCGTAAGGAGCGAGTTGATACACGTGGTCGTTTCTTGGCAAGAATGAAAGCCCTCCAATAATATCCCAGTTGGTATAAACCCAATTGGCAACTTCAATCCATTCATTTTCGTTTACATAGATGGTTACAGATGGGTTGTGTTCGGTATAATTTAACTTTACCATCTTCCAAAATTCAAGTTGTTTGATTGCGGTGATATCCTTATTTACAACAGCACCTTTTGGGGCCTTGATTGGAAACTCAAAAACAAAAGTTGTCGCATTCTCATTTGATTGACCTACTTCTGGCTGGTATGGAACTCCTTGGTCTCTAATCATTTTGAAAAGTGAATCTGTTGAAGAAATTCTAACCCTTCTAATATAGTATGGTGCAAATCTTGTGTGCATTCCTGATGCACAGTCGACTGTTTGAGAAACTGTTCCAGAAGGCTTAACACAAGTAACACATGTAGATTCATTTATTTTAAATCTTTTTGCATAAACCTGGTTTGCCTTAATTGCAGCGTGTTTTAGCTTGGTCAAAACTTTCTCGTTTCTAACGACAGGACAATCCCATTGCCCAGTAATAGAAACTCCGAGTAGTCTTTCCTTTTCACAATTTTCTTTCCATTCTTTTGAAAGGTATTGGAAATTGGAAAGTGTTGCTTGATATGTTCCGAGTAATGTCGCGAGTTTAATCTTTCTCAACAAATCTGCTTCAGTATCTTTTGCTCTTGCAACAACCTCTGAAAGATTACAAAACTGTTTTGATTGTAAAATAATTTCTCCACAAGGATTTACTCCAAGATTACCAATAAAACCTCCCAATGCTTTTAATCTTCTTTCTGGAAGAGTTTTAACAAGACTTCCTCTGTTAAATATTCCTCTTTCTCCTGAACCAGATTTCATAAGTGCTATCCATTCATCGAAAAATTCTGTAGATGTTGGCTTTTGAATATATACAGCTGAATTGTTGGCAATGCTTCTCTGTGGCTCTGTAAGGTAAAATTGGCCCTTTTTGGCGTCTCTCATAGCATCATCATCCAAATCTGAAAGTGATATAAGTGCACTTCTTCGTACGCCTCCTGCAACTACACAGTCTCCAATAGCACAAACAATGTCGTGAGTATCTAGGTTTGATAATCTTCTTCCCTGCTTGGTCATAACTTTACTTCTGACTAGACCCATAAGTCTGATAAGTGGATCTGGACCGGATGCTTTTCCTCCCATTGTTTTTAATCTTGCGCCTGCTGGTCTGATCAAAGAATAATCAAACTCAACATCGTCACCGTTAAACCATGTTTTAATTCCAAAAGTTAGAGCGTCTGCCCAACCTTCTTTGCTGTCAGCAACAACATATTTTGGTAATTTTTTGCCAGATTGAAATTTGATTTGTGGAAGTGATTGAACGTTTTGACTTTCTACAGAAAAACCAACTCCTGTTCCGCACATTGATATGTACATTATTTCTGCAAAGTCTGTAAGTAATGATGGCGCGATAAAAGAACAATTGTAAGCACAGACATTTGTTCTCTCAACTGCTGGTCCAGCAAATTGTAAAAGTCTCATTGATGGCATAACTTCCTGTTGAAGGATGGCTTCTCTCAATTCCGCATACTCAGAATCTTTTATAACTTTTCCGACTCTTCCCTTCATAAAAGAAATATATCTGTCTACAGTCTCAATCCAAGTTTCTCTTCTCCCCTCCGTATCAATCCATTTTGAATATGATCTATAGTATACAAACTCTCCAAGTTGGTTTTTGAAATATTTTTTACTGTCGGCTGTAAGCTTTTTTAACTTATGTGGAACCTGTACGCCAACACATCTTAGCTTATTTCTTTCTTGTCTATAAAGAATGTATTCCTTTGCTGACTTTACGTACTCACTAAGAATAAGCTCTCTTTCGACAATATCCTGAATACCCTCAACGTCTGGTAGAAAATCTTTAAATTTCTTAGCAATTTTTACAAGCTCAGACAAAACTTTATTTGCAACAAGCTCTGCTTCTTCAATAGAACCCTCACCAACGATTGTCATCGCTTTATTTATCGCACCGGTAATTTTTGCCAAATCAAAAGGGACGATTTGTCCATCTCTTTTTTGAAGACTCTTAATAAGGTGCGCTCTACCATTTCCTGTTTTAACCATGATTTTGTTTACCCGAGAAAATTTTTGTCGATAAAAATGTGTTGATGCTAAACAAGCAAATGATTAATGTTTAGATTCATCTTTCAAAAGATTGGTCTGCATAATTTCTCATTTTCAACACGTCGACAAAAACTTTAACGGGTGAATTACTAATTAATAAATTTGTTGAATAATTTTACACCTAAACAGATTATAAAAGAATAGAAAATACAGTATTTTTAAGAAAATAAACCAAAAAAAATAATGTGTAAAGCTCCTCGCTATTTCACTATGAAATATATAGGGTTTTTAAGATAAAAAAATTACTTTTTCAAATAAAGAATTTTTCTTTTATGAAAATTCATGAAAAAAATACATATCGTTGTGTATTTTTTCCTAAATTTATTTGCTAAAAGTTGTTGACAAATTAATTTTTCGTGAAATTAATTTTATCACCTACTTTTATATTATATTTTGCAGAATATCCGGCTGGTATTTCTAAAACATATTTTGTCAAGTACTCTTCTCCGAAAGATTTTGGATAAGTGTCGGGAAAAACATATTTCTCCATACCAATAACTTTAAATGAGTCGCTAATCCATAAAATATCTATGGGGAAATTCATATTGTTCATCCAAAAACCATAATTTCCAACATTTTCAAACACAAAAAACATTTCCTGCTTACTTTGTGCTGTTCTTCCAGAAAGTCCGAGGTTTCTTTTACATTCATCATCTGCAATATCGACAGTAAAAGCGGCTTGGGCAACTTTTATCTTCACAACATTATATTTTCCGCAAATATTCTGACTTCTTTCTATTCTAGTATTAAAAATATTTTTACTTTCAGAATAAAATTTTAAATATATAATAAAAAAAACAACAAATAAAATTGAAAGTAGAATTATTGTTGGTATAACTTTTGGTTTCATATATTTATTTTATAAATAAGAAATTTATTTATATAAAAAAGCTGTGATCGCTGTAATTATACCGAAGATAACTCCAGGAATGTTAGCAACAATAATAGGCCAGTCCTTCGTAACTTTAAGTGAACCGTAAAGAAGCCATGCTGTGGCGTTGATTGTTGTTATTATCGGTAAAATTATTGAACCAGGTTGACCTGAAACATTTAGTCTAATCTGATCTATGTATGAAAAATACATAGTAACTCCCATGAACGTAGCGAACCATCCAATTCTGTTTACAATTTTTTCATTCATATTTTTTTTAATTATTTTAATAATATTACGCGCGGAGACGGCGAGATTTGAAACTTACAGTTTCAGTATCTTCATTGGATATTTTATCATTATATTCGCAAAAGATACACGAGGGGCTTCAAATAAAGCACGGGAGCATCCCATGACTCTTCTTAAATTTACTCCTGCGGAGACGGCGAGATTTGAACTCGCGAGGGCTTTCACCCTACTCGCTTTCCAAGCGAGCGCACTAGACCACTATGCGACGTCTCCAGTTTTATGTCATTCCCGCGCAGGCGGGAATCCAGTATTAATGCAATTCAACACTAGATTCACGCCTGCGCGGGAATGACAACTTTTTTATTTTACTTTATATTCATTCCTACAAGCGCACTTACTCTCTCCTCTACTGGTGGATGTGTACTAAATAAAGACGCTGCTTTTTTTCCTGCTCCACCAAACGGATTTGAAATGAAAAGGTGCGCAGTGGCTGAATTTGCATTTTTCATAGGTATATTTGCATTTGATATTTTCTGCAATGCTGAAGCGAGACCGTCTGGATACCTAGTGAGTAAAGCGCCTGAAGCATCCGCAAGAAATTCTCTTTTCCTAGATATTGCCAATTGAATAAGTTTAGATATTAATGGTGAGAGAATAATAAAAACAATTCCCAATATCATAAGTATTCCGTTACCATTTTCATTTCTGTCATTTCCCCTTCTAAAACCACCTCGCATAAACATGTTTGCAAGAATAGATATGAACCCAACAAGAACTACGATGACAGTAGAAAGCAAAATGTCTCTATTCCCTATATGAGAAAGTTCGTGAGCCATGACGCCTTCTAACTCACTCTTATTTAATATTCGCAAAAGTCCTGTTGTCACCGCTACGACTGCGTGCTCTTTATCTCTCCCCGTAGCAAAAGCGTTTGGTGAGATGTCATTGATAACATATATTTTTGGCATAGGAAGTCCAGCTGTAATAGAAAGATTCTCTACAATATGATAAAGATCTATATATTCATCATGAAGTGCTTCTTTAGCACCAGACATTGAAAGTACAATTTTATCTGAATACCAATAGCTAATCACATTCATTATTATGCTAAAAAATATAGCAAAGTATAAAATACCAGAATTATTGTAGTAATAACTTATAAAATATCCCAAAGTAATAATTACAACTAAAAAAGTAGCCATCAGTAGCCATGTCTTTTCAATATTTTTTGATTGCTGAGTATAAAGTGTAGACATTATATTTTGGTTTACCAGCTTCCACCTCCACCACCTCCACCTCCACCACCTGATGAGCCGTGACCGCCAGAACCACCCGGTGTTGATGACATTGTATTGTTTGAATATGTCGCAAAACTATTTAGACTATTAGCAAACGCTACTGTACTAAATGTTGACATTCCGCGGTCTGAGTACCAGTTTGGAGCTACGGTGTATATTCCCTCAAATTCTTTTGCCCAAGCCTTTTCAACACCAAATACCATAGCATACGGTAAAAACTTTTCAAAAATCTCAGGTTTCTTCTCTGGAGCGTTATGAAAGTTGATACGATCTTTTTCAGCTATGTCCAAATATTCTTTGAATCCTAATAAATACTCTTTTGTTAATAATCCTTTCTCTGTTCTCGCTGGCATTAATGCTCCAAAAACAAATATAATTATCGATGAAACAATTATGGATATAATCGGACTAGGACCAAAATATGGAATAATTTTAATAGAAATAAATGTACCCAAAAACAATACGATAGAGGCTGCCAAATAATATTTAATTACTACCTTCTTGGGAAGGTTTTTGTAATAACCGTTACCTACAAGCTTATCAAAGACGCTATTGGTAATTTTATATATATAAGTGTAAAACTTATTTTTTAATAAGGATATTTTTATTTCATTACCTAAGGAAAACAAACCCTCCATCAATATATTATCTGCTCCATTTTCTGTAGACAAATAGGATAGCTTACTAAGCAAATAATCATCATTTTTAATAAACAAAAACTTATCTTCTGTCTTCTCAATCTTCAAAAAACCCTTTATTGCTAGAAAAATTATTTCTGCTGAAATGGCTTTACCATCTACCTTTTGGTCTACAATGGCTATGACTTCTAACGGTGTTAAGCCGTCTGGAACGTCATACTCGGCTATTATTGTGCGGTTTGATTTTGGATCTTTTCCATATATTTTCCATTTTTTAAACATATAAATAAAAGCCAAAAGTGGAATTAAAGGAAAAAGGAAGCTGACATAATAAAATAATGGAGCAAAAAAACTTTTAATTTGTTTCACAATTCCCTTTGGAAAACCGACTGATACTGTCATACCAGCTCCCGGCGCAAGTTCTGTATCATATGAAAAAATACCTTGACCGTCGTTTATGCAAGGTAAATTTGAACCAGTTGGGCCACAATAGCTTGCTGATTGCAATACATTAACACCAACAGGTAGATGGATTGATGCAGTAGAATGCTCGATTGGAAAAGCCCAATCATTTCCAGTCGCATTCCAATAGATTTCATCATATTTTTCAAAATACCCCATCGCGCCAATTATTTTATACTTTATTACATATATTTTCTCACCTGAAAAAGTAACATTCGCATCACCTATTTTTAAAGAGACCTTTCCAGAGGGATATCTTTCTACAAATCCATAAGCAATATTATTCTCATCTTTTACTGAAATATTAGAAATTATTAAGTTTTCATTATTATATGATTTGAGTTTTATATCTCTGTATATGCCGTGTTTCTCTGTTCCCCCAGAGTTGTATTTTATAGTTTCAACTATATCTATTGTTGAATCGGTATTTACTGTTATATCAGAAGAAAATGAATCTATTCTTTCATAACCTTTAGCTTCCTGTGCAAAGCCATGTAGCGAAGATGTAAAAAAAACGAACAGTACAAAAAATATTTTTGAAAGATATTTATTCATAAATAGCATTTTAGCACAATTTACTTTAACAAAAAAACCGCCCACTTTAGATAGGCGGTTTTTTCTATTAAAATTTAACTTCTACAGGTTGTTTTGCAGCTGTCTCACTTTCGTCTAGAGTAAAGAGTTCAATTTTCACAAAATGAAATGCTTTTGCCACGATATTGCTTGGGAAAGAATCCACTGCAATATTTAGGTCTCTAACATTTCCATTATAGAATCTTCTTGATGCTTGTATTTTGTTTTCTGTATCTGAAAGTTCTGATTGTAAAGATAGGAAATTTTGATTGGCTTTTAGCTCTGGATAAGCCTCGGCTATTGCAAAAACTGACTTCAAGGCACCGGCTAACATGTTTTCTGTCTTGCTCTTGTCTACAATATTTTGTGCTCCCATTGCTTGAGCTCTGGCTTTTACAACATTTTCAAACGCTTCACTTTCGTGAGTGGCGTATCCCTTGACTGTATTTACAAGGTTTGGAATAAGATCATATCTCCTTTTAAGCTGAACATCTATATCAGACCAAGCTTCTTTTGCTCTGTTTATAAAGGTGACAAACTTGTTGTATGAAAAAATAGACCAAAAAACTAATACCACCAAAATTCCTAACATTATATATCCTGTCATTTTTAAAATTAATTAATTAATAATTATTGCTTGCCCCGTGTGAATTTTCACTTTGTCTATTGTTTAACGTGCGAAATCATTTATCCAACATGTTAGAATTAAAATTACCTGTTTTCCTCATAAAATTCTTTACGGGGTCTCGAAAAACAAGCAAAAGCCTATATCGTTAATAAGAAAAGCTTTCAAAGTATTATAGCACAAAATAATTAGAAGAAAAGTTGTAAAAACACCAATAATGTCTGCCGGCTTGATATTTTTCATCATTTTGCTATACTGGTTTTCGTAATGACAGCTTTAGTAATATACTTACCTTACATACAGATAGTCCTAGCTATTCTAATAATAGCCTCTGTTTTAATGCAACAGTCAGAAGCCAGCTCAGGTGGTGCTTTTGGTGGTGGCGACAACTGGAATGCTGGATATCACACAAGAAGAGGCTTTGAAAAAGTTATCTTTAACACAACAATCATACTTGGAATACTTTTTACTCTGTTTTCTCTGGCTGCTATAATAATTTAACACTTAATACTCAAGTTTGCCTTGTTGGTTAGTACTTGATACACTAGTACTATCATTTTTAACTCGTGGAGCTTTGTTTAGAATTTCCAACTTTACCGCATTATCACGCGAGGTACAAAAACTTAAAATTAATTTTATTGAAATAATACAATTTTTAAAAATAGCTTTGTAATAATATATAAGCATTTTTAAATTTCACTATCGGATGAATCGGGTAGTAGAAAATGACATTTGAATAAATTCAGTATCAATATAAAAAAACATGACCATCATAATTAAGATAAATAATTTTAAAAATGAAATCAGCTCGTAAGAGCGATGCCATTTTTCACTACCCGATGAAAGAAAAGACAAAAAAGATTCTTAATAAGAAATGGGAGGTTAAATTTTTAAACAACCTTGCAAAAATAATAAAAGATTTTAGTATATCTGAAAAGTTATTCTTTTATTTGTTGTGCGTTATGTTTATCTCTTCGGGCTTAATCCTACTAAATAGAGTAAACAACTCTGTGTCAGTACAGGTTCCAACAAACGGTGGCTTTATTAAAGAAGGCATCGTTGGTTCGCCTAGGTTTGTAAACCCAGTTCTTGCCGTATCAGACGTTGATAGTGATCTTACAGAGCTCGTTTATTCAGGTTTAATGAAATCCGGCATAGACAACACTGTCGTAAATGATTTGGCAGAAAGTTATGATATTTCTAGCGACGGATTGGTATACACTTTTACATTAAAAGATAATATTTATTTTCACGACGGGGAGAAAGTTACTACAAATGATGTTGAGTTTACTATAAACAAAATACAAGATAGCACTATCAAAAGCCCACAAAGACCAGGATTTTATGATGTAAAAGTTGAAAAGGTTGATGATAGAGTCATTAAATTTTCCCTTAAAAAACCATATTCCCCTTTCTTGGAAAACCTAACTGTTGGAATTTTACCAAAACACTTATGGGACAATCTAAACTCAGATCAATTCTCTCTTAGCCAATACAACGTTGAACCAATAGGGTCTGGACCATACAAAGTCACCAAGATGGAAAATCAGAAAAAGAATATGTTGATTATTCCCACATATTATTTGCTCAATGCATTTGATAAATATACAGCCGGTAAACCTTTTATAGAACAGCTTATAATAAGTTTTTATAAAGACGAGAAGACTCTTATTGATGCCTACAACAATAAGGATATCGAATCGATGAATTCCATTTCTCCCGATAAAATTATTAATATTGGTATCCAGAAAAATGCAGAGATTAAAACTTCCCCTCTTCCAAGAGTGTTTGCTGTTTTCTTCAACCAAAACCAGTCTGAAGCATTATCATATAAAGAAGTCAGACAAGCATTAAATCTAGCCGTTGATAGAAACCAGATTGTAAATGATGTTCTATCAAATTATGGAAAGACTATTTACGGTCCTGTGCCAGCGGGTTTGGCAGATGATTCCTCTAAGAACACTTCCGGAGCAGATATAAATGGGGCAATAGCTTTGCTTACAAAAGCTGGTTGGGTAAAAAGCTCAAGTACAGGTTTTATGAGCAAAAAAATTAGTAAAACAAAAACAATACCACTTTCAATCACGATAACGACGCTAAACAGCACTGACCTTGTAAAAACAGCAGAGCTGATTAAAAGTGATTGGGAGAAAATAGGTGTTCAGGTTGAAATAAACCAATTTGATTTTGGAGATCTTCAACAAAACATTATCAGACCTAGAAAGTTTGAGGCACTTCTTTATGGAGAGGTTGTGGGCAGAGATATGGACTTTTTTGCTTTTTGGCACTCATCTCAAAGAAATGATCCTGGTCTAAATATAGCAATGTATACCAACGCCAAAGTAGATAAACTTTTGGAGGACGCAAGAAAAACTCAAGATATATCATCGAGAATAGCTAAATACAAAACTTTTTCTGAAGAAGTTCAAAAAGATGTTCCAGCAATATTTTTATATTCACCTGAATTTATATATATAGTGCCAGGCAAAATACATGATTTGTCACTCTGGACGATAACCCTCCCCTTTGAAAGATTTTTAAATATCAATAAATGGTATATAGAAACAAATAATCTTTGGAAAATATTTATGTAAACATACGAATAGTACCCGAATGATACGAATGGGCTGCGAATAAGAAATTTAATTTAATTTATTCGTAATCATTCGTAAAATTCGCATAATATTCGTATCATGTATAAAAAATTATAAGCAATTAATAACAATAATAAATGATAAACAATCAACAAAATAAAAGTAATGAAAGTGGAAAAGGCTTTGTTCCAAAAAGAACAGATTCTTTGACAAACGGTCATTCAAGCACACACCACAGCACTGGCAGCAGATCTTTTTCCTCTACTACAAATACAGGATCTAAATCTTTTGTCGCTGAAAATCTTAACAAGCCAGAAGCACATCTTGCCGCTCAGCAAAAGAAAAATCTAGTGTTTGTTCGAAAAGGACAATCACACGGCCACAGCAATCAAAACAGCACACACAGAAACGCACCAAAAAAACACGGTGTTAGAAAAGTCACCTCAGAGTTTGCTAGCAAAAAAGAGCACGTGATACCACCTTTAGCTGAAGGAGTTATAAGAATAATCCCTCTTGGTGGAGTGGACGCTATCGGTAAAAACATGACTGCCGTAGAATACGGTGATGACATCATTGTGATAGATGCTGGAATTCAATTTAAAACAGAAGAAACACCTGGTATCGACTATATTCTTCCAAACACAAAGTATCTTGAACAAAGAAAGGGCAAAATACGAGGCTTAGTCATCACTCACGGTCACTTAGACCATGTTGGGGCTATTCCTTTCATTATGGAAGCTTTGGGCAATCCACCTATATATACAAGACAGTTCGGCGCTTTATTAATAAAGAAAAGACAAGCTGAATTTCCTCATCTACCAGAATTAAACATAAAAGTTGTAGATAAAGATACTACTTCTTTACCTATTTCTCAAAATTTAAAAATTAGATTTTTTGGTATTACACATGCTATTCCAGATTCCACAGGTATCATAATTGAAACACCACTTGGAGATATCGTCGCCACTGGAGACGTAAGAGTAGACAATGTTAACGGTGTTCCTAAAGAAAAAGAATTTGAACAATATAAAATATTACAAGACAGAAAAGTTCTTCTTTTGATGATGGACTCAACTGGTATAGAAAAACCTGGTTGGGGTATATCTGAAGATCATGTTATCGAAACAATAGATACTATCGTAAAAAATGTTACTGGTAGGATCATTATTGCTACATTCTCATCTCAAGTTGAACGTATTTTGCGATTTATTAAAATTGCAGAAAAATATGGAAAAAAATTGGTTATAGAAGGAAGAAGTATGAAAAACAATATAGAAATAGTTAAAATGCTTAAACTGGCAGACACCAAACACATCATCGATGTGAAAGATATGCATGACTATCCCCCACACAAGCTTATGATCCTTGCCACTGGAGCACAGGGAGAAGAGTTTGCTGCTCTTATGAGAATGGCAAACAACACACACAAGGACATTAAATTAAACAAAACAGATACAGTTATTTTGTCTTCATCCGTAATTCCAGGAAATGAAAAAACAATTGCAGGATTGAAAGATAACTTATTTAGACATGACTCAAAAATAATTACTTATTCTGATACAGATGTTCACGCTGGAGGACACGGCAAAAAGGCTGAGCTTGAATGGATACATCAACAAATCCCTTACAGATTCTTTATGCCATACCACGGACATCACTACATGCTTAAAATGCATGCTGAGCTGTCTATAGCAAATGGCACAGCTAGAGAAAACGTCGTGGTTCCAGATAGCGGAAGCGTTATCGAAATAACCGATGGTGGAACGAAAATAAAGATGTTAAAGGAGAAAGCCCCATCTGGAATGGTCATGGTAGATGGATTCTCTGTTGGAGATGTACAGGAAGTCGTTATAAGAGATAGACAAATGCTCGCACAAGACGGAATGTTCGTTATCATTGCAAGTATTGATATAAATACCGGCAAACTTAGAAAGTCTCCAGACATTATTTCAAGAGGTTTCGTATATTTGAAAGAATCACAAGACTTGCTTAAAAATACAAGATTTATAATCAAAAAAACAATTGAAGAAGGCGCCATTGGAAACCCAATAAACTTCGATATATTGAAAGATGCCATTACTGACAATGTAAGCAGATACTTATTCCAGGAGACAGCAAAGAAACCGATGGTGATACCTGTTGTGATAGGTGTATAAACTAGGTTGTAGGAAATAGCTTATTAGCTTTTTAGAGATTTAACACAAATACGGAAGGTTTGGCTTCGCCAAACCTTCCGTATTTGTCTTTGCGAGAAGCAAAGCTTCGTGGCAATCCAGGTTTATATTAAAATATGTATTTACTATCACAATTACGCCATTGGTAATTGTAAGTCATCCACCTGGATTGCTTCGTTCCTCGCAAAGACGCAAGACTAAAACAAAAGGCGGTTTCGCTTCGCG
>JAVHRR010000004.1:0-9208 GCA_036171775.1 Minisyncoccota bacterium | reverse complement strand
CCTTTTGTATTTTTAATTACCTTGAATTAAGAAACTCGAATTTTGTCATTCCTGCGCAGGCAGGAATCCATGATTAATTTAATTCTACCTGGATTCCTGCCTGCGCAGGAATGACACAAAACATATCTAAAACCCAAACCAAGATAAGATTTTTACAAAAACATTTTTGATTGCGGTCGCAACTTCTTTATAACTCTGAGTTATAGTGTCTGTAACTTTAGAAATAACAGTAGGTTTAGCAACTTCAGTTGTGATTGATGTAGATGTTGGTTTAGTTGATGTCGCAGTTGGCTCTTGTGGCTTAGTTCCTGTTGTTGCAGGAGCAGTAACTTCTGTCTTTGTTCCGCTTGTAGATGGAGTAACTGTTTGTGTAGGTTCGGTGCTTGGAGTCGTTGGCCTTGTTGGTCCTGTAGTTGGTTTAGGAGCAATAGGAGTGGTTTCTTTAGGAGTTGTTTGTGCTTCAGTTGGCGCAGTTGTAGATACAGTTCCTACAGTCTTACATCCTAGGAGCTCATTAGCTTTGTTTCTTGTAGCAGTTCCAAAGTATCCAGTTCCCCTTGAAAGGTTTGCTGGTGCAAGTATTTCACTGGCATAATGCTCTTGGAAGGAAGTGACCGCTTCTTGTGTCTTGGTTCCATAATACTCAGTTTCTGCACCATTTTCTGTTGTAGTGAAGCCTTTGGTGTTTAGGAATATTTGCAAGTATCTTACATCAGAGTCTGTGGTGTTTAGGGAAAGGTTTTTATTGAAACAGAAACCAATTGGTAATGTAGATGGTACTAGTGCAGAGATGAAAGTTACTTGCGGTGAGCTTGTCGAAACCGTTGTGGCTATTGTAGATGTAGCAATCACTTCTGTAATTGGTGTTACAGGGGTTGATGATGTGTCTGCTGGTTGTATTATTGATGAAGGTGAACGTCTATTCGCAACAACGGTAACTGAAGCTCCCCAGTTTGTGTTGTTACCACTATCAACTGAGTTTGTAGGAATAATGTTTTTTCCTGATGCGTTTGAGTCCTTGAAATCAACATAGCCTACTGTAGCAACTGCTGTGCTGTTTACATTTAGATACCATACTGATGGTGTTGCACTTGAGCGTAGAGACAAAAGATTATTCAAAGCTCCAGATAGAGTAATCGTTCCAAGAGGTGCAATTGTTTGAATAGAACCTGCAGCAAATGTAAGAGTATCTGTAGCTGTAGTTGATTTGGTTAGGTTGTAGAAAGTAGAGTCTCCTGTAAGCGTCTGGTTTGTTCCGTTTAGGACAACTGTACCTGAGTTGGCAGTGAATGTACCTGTGTTAGTCCAATTACCTCCTACTGATAGCTGGTATCCTGCTAGGTCCAGTGTTCCACTTCCAGATATTGTGGTGGTGGCTGCACTTTGGTTTGCAGATAGTGTGACTGTGTGTGAGTCGATGGTGACTGGATTGAATGGACCCGGCCAGCTTGTTCCTTCTGTCGTTCCTGATGTTCCCCAGGTTGTGCTTGATGCCCATGGTCCGCTTGCTGCGTCGTTGAAGATGGTTGCTGCGATGCTTCCGCCGTCGCTTATTGTCCAACCGAAGCCACCACTACTTGTGGCTGTTGTGAGGAGTAATCTAGCTGTAGTTGGGGTACCGGGATAATACTTTGAAGATCCTCCGCCGAAAGTAAGTCCTGTTTTTAAAGGCAGTGCGGTCCAACCTAGTAATATACTACTGTAGTTTGTTGTTGATAATGTCATTGAAACAAACATACTACCAATGCTGGTAACATTCGAAATGTTCCAGCTTGATAGATTTTGATTAAATGTTGTGGCAGATTGAAACATAGAACTCATATTTGTAACATTTGAGACATCCCAACTACTAATATCTTGGTTAAAGCCAGTGTTGTTCATAAACATGGCGGACATATTTGTAATGTTTGAAACATCCCAGTTTATAATACTTTGTCTAAAGGCGTTTGTAGATTGGAACATAGATGTTGTATTGGTAGCACTAGCAAGACTCCAGTTTCCAATGCTTGATGAAGATGCGTTGTTAAATGCTGTGGCACCATTGAATATACTATCAAAAGTTGTGACGTGTGATACATCCCAATTTCCAATATCTTGGTTAAATGCTACACAATTTTTAAATAAAGAGCTCATGTTTGTAACATTCGAAACATTCCAGTTTCCAATAGCTGACGAAGATGCGTTATTAAATACTGTGGCACCATTAAACATGCCTTGTAGAGCCGTAACATTTGACATGTTCCAAATTCCTATATTTTGGTTGAATGCCACTGCACTTTGAAACATAGATATTGTATTAGTAGCACTTATCATGCTCCAATTTCCAATACTTGATGAGGATGCATTATTAAATACTGAAGCAGCGTTAAACATACTTTGGAAATTTGTAACATTTGATACATCCCAGCTTCCGATGTTTTGATTAAATTTTACAGCCGATTGGAACATTGAGGACATATTTGTAACACTTGATGTGTTCCAGCTTCCAATATCCTGGTTGAACAATGGGGTAGACTGAAACATTGAGGCCATACTCGTAACATTTGATACATCCCAACTATTCATTGAAGGAACAGTACTAAGTACACTATTACCATAAAAAGCATACGACATATCTGTTGTTCCGGTGAGATCTAGAATGTCTATTGCGGTAATTTTTAAATTATTACATCCATAGAAATATCCGTTTGAATTACCGAGATTCAAACTTCCCCACTGGCTAATATCTTTTATTTTGAGCAAATCTCCAGTGTTGTTAAATCTCCAACCAGTGATTGTTCCAGTAATATTTAGTGTATAAATACCAGGTGTAGAATAAGTGTGGGTTTTTTCTGCTTGGTTCCACGTGGTGATGACACTCGTGCTTCCATCTCCCCAATTTACAGTAAAGTTGTAAGTTCCTGTTGATTCTAAAGGTAAAGAAATTTGATTACCGGCGCTCGAAGTTGCTGATGTTAAAACTGTGTTCCATGTAGACACAAATGCAGGTGCAGATACAAAGTTCCAGTTTGTATTGTTTGAGGTGCTTGTAGAATTTAAAGCACTGAGCGCAAGTCCGACGGCTGTTGAGTCTTGTATATCAAGATAATTAAACGATGAAGTAGCGAGAACATCTACATTTAGACTCCATATAGATGGGGTTGAACCTGAACGGAGTTTAAGAAGGTTTAATGGCAGACCTGACAAAGTAATTGTTCCCAAAGGTGCAATCGTCTGAGTAGAACCTGCAGCAAATGTAAGAGTGTCTGTGGCTGTAGTTGATTTGGTAAGGTTATAGAAAGTAGAATTACCTGTAATAGATTGATTGGTTCCATTTAATACAACTGTACCTGTTCCTGCAGTGAATGTCCCTGTGTTAGTCCAGTTACCTCCTACAGATAGTTGATGTCCTGCTAGATCTAGTGTTCCACTTCCAGATATTGTGGTGGTGGCTGCACTTTGGTTTGCAGATAGTGTGACTGTGTGTGAGTCGATGGTGACTGGGTTGAATGGACCTGGATAGCTTGTTCCTTCTGTGGTTCCTGTTGTTCCCCAGGTTGTGCTTGATGCCCATGCTCCACTTGCGGAGTCGTTGAATACAACTGCTGTTGTTGTGCCGCCGTCTGTTATAGTCCATCCAAAACCTCCACTAACCACTGGTGTTGTGAGAAGTAGTCTGGCTGTTGTAGGGGTGCCAGGGTAATATTTAGAGTTACCTCCATTAAAAGTTACACTATTTTTGGCGGCTTGTTTAGACCAACCAACTAAGATATCACTGTAATTTGTAGTAGATAATGTCACCGCATAAAACATAGCGGCCATTGTTGTAACTTTAGATATATTCAAATTTCCAATATTTTTGTTAAAAGCTGTGGCTGATTGAAACATTCCGCTCATATTAGTGACATTTGAGGTATCCCAACTTCCGATGTCCTGATTGAAAAATGTGGCAGAATTAAACATGTTAGTCATATACATAACGTTTGATGTATTCCAGTTTCCAATACTTGATGATGATGCATTGTTAAATGCTGTAGCACTACGAAACATACTGTCCATATTTTCAACTTTCGATACGTTCCAGTTTCCTATGTTTTGATTGAATGCCGTAGCCCCATAAAAAGTACTGTTCATATCTCTAACGTTTGATATATTCCAGTTTCCTATGTTTTGATTGAATGCTGCTGCATTATGAAACATATCTCCCATAAGTGTAACGTTCGATGTGTCCCAACTTCCAATATCTTGGTTGAATGGTGTCCCGTAAAACATTTGTTGAGTAGTCGTAAGACTTGAGACATTCCAGCCTCCTATGTTTTGATTGAATGCGCTTCCGTAAAACATTTGTACCATGGTTGTTACTTTTGATACATCCCAGTTTCCAATGGAATTATTTCCATTGTTATTAAAAGAAGATGCGAGACTAAACATATTTGACATATCTGTAACGTTAGATACATTCCAATTTCCAATGTTTTGGTTGAACAATGTGGCGCCTGCAAACATACTTCTCATATTCGTGACACCTGACATATCCCATTGGTTCATAGAAGGAACGGTGGTGATTCCACTAGAACTAAAAGCATACGACATATCCGTTGTTCCAGTTAAATCCAAAATATCTGTTGCGGTAATTTTAAGATTAGTACATCCATAGAAATATCCATTTGAGTTACCAAGTCGTAAGTCTCCCCACTGACTAATATTTGTTATTTTTAGTTTATCACCACCGTTAGCAAATCTCCATCCAATAAGTGTTCCTCTAATTGTAAGTATTTTGACTCCTGCTACAGCATAAGTGTGAGTTTTTTCTGCTTGGTTCCATGTGGTGATATCACTTGTACTTCCGTCTCCCCAGTCAACGGTGAAGTTGTAGGTTCCTACAGACTCTAGAGGAAGAGTAATTTGATTTGTCGTACCAGATTTTGTCGTATTCCAAGTAGAAACAAATCCAGGTACAGTAACAAAGTTCCAATTTGTATTGTTTGAGGTACTTGTAGAGTTGATAGCGTTTACTGCAATACCTGTAGCAGTTGAATCTTGTATATCAACATAGTTAATAGATGAAGTGGCGGTAACGTCGAGATTTAGGTTCCATACAGTAGGAGTGGTATCTGAACGAAGTTTTAGGAAATTGGTTGGTAAGCCTGTAAGAGTGATCATTCCAAGAGGTGCGATAGTCTGAATAGAACCCGCAGCAAATGTAAGAGTGTCAGTAGCTGTAGTTGATTTGGTTAGATTATAAAAAGTAGAGTCTCCTGTAAGAGTTTGGTTTGTTCCGTTTAGAACGATTGTACCTGAGTTTGCAGTGAATGTACCTGTGTTAGTCCAGTTACCTCCTACTGATAGCTGGTATCCTGCTAGGTCCAGTGTTCCACTTCCAGATATTGTGGTGGTGGCTGCACTTTGGTTGGCTGACAAAGTTACTGTGTGTGAGTCGATAGTTGCTGGATCAAAAGGACCGGGATAGTCTACTGATTCTACGCTACCTGCATTACCCCATGTGGCTCCTGCATTCCAATTACCACTAGCTGCATCATTGAATGTTGCTGGTGCTTGGCTGCCTCCATCTGCTGTGATAGTCCAACCGAAACCTCCAGTGGCTACAGATTTTATAAGCAAAGCTCGAGCTATAGCTGGGGCTCCTGTGAAATACTTTGAGCTACCTCCGTGGAAAGTGACTGTAGGTCTGAGTGATAGCTTGGACCATTTTGTAAGCATGTTACTGTAGTTGACCGTGGATAATGTAACTCCGTTAAACATGTTGGTCATACCAGTTCCACTAACAAGTGATACTGGCCAATTGCTGATGTCTTGATTGAAGGAGGTGGCGTTTTGGAACATGGAGGTCATGTTGGTGACTTTTCCTACAGGCCAGTTGCTGATGTCTTGGTTGAAGGAGGTGGCGTTTTGGAACATGGAGGTCATGTTGGTGGCTTTTCCTACGGGCCAATTTCCTATGGTGCTAGTTCCGTTATTATTAAAAGCAGTTGCACCAAAGAACATAGAAGTCATGTCTGTAACATTTGATACGTTCCAATTTCCTATATCTTGATTGAAAGAAGTTGAGGAGGCAAACATTAAATTCATTGCAGTGACTCCTGACACATTCCAACTACCGATATTTTGATTAAACGAGCTAGCCCTTTCAAACATTGAGGTCATGACTGTGGTACTTGCGGTTGAGCTAAACCAATTTGCCAAACTTCCATTAAATGAAGTCGCGCCATAAAACATGGAGTTCATAGTTGTAACTTTTGATATATTCCAATTTGAAAGGTCTTGATTGAAAATAGTATCATTACGAAACATACCGGTCATATCAGTAACATTTGATGTATTCCAACTTCCGATGTTTTGATTAAATGCAGTAAGTGTTGTACCCCCAGAAAACATAAAACTCATGTTTGTAACAGCTGATACATTCCAGTTGTTTATTGTGCTTACACCACCATTGTTAAATACTGAATTACCAAAGCTACCCGTAGAAAACATGGAGCTCATGTTTGTAACCCTTGATACATTCCAACCTCCAATATCTTGATTGAATGCAAGAGCCCCAGCAAACATACTGTTCATGTTTGTGGTACTTGAGGTGTTCCAACTTCCAATGTTTTGATTGAATGCGCTAGCATTTTGGAACATAAAACCCATAGTCGTAACTTTCGATGTATCCCAACTTCCGATGTTTTGATTAAATGAGCTAGCACCAGTAAACATACTGCTCATGTCTGTGACATTTGCTGTGTTCCAACTTCCAATGTTTTGATTGGAAGATGTTGCTCCATTAAACATGTTATTCATGTTAGTAACATTTGATACATCCCATGGCCCAATATTTTGATTGAATGCACGTGCATTTTGAAACATGGATCTCATATTGGTAACATTTGACACATTCCAACTTCCAATGTCTTGATTAAACAATGTTGCACCGACAAACATGTTGGTCATGTTTGTAACTCCTGATACATCCCAGCTATTCATAGAGGGTACAGTGCTAATTAAAGTAGATCCAAAAGCGCCTGTCATATCTGTCGTTCCAGTAAGATTTAAAATATCAGTTGCTGTAATTGTTAAATTAGTACACCCGTTAAAGTAACCACTGGAATTACCAAGTCTTAAATCTCCCCACTGGCTAATGTTTGTTATTTTAAATCTATTAAATCCATCAGATGCATCATTAAACTTCCATCCAATAATGGTTCCACTAATACTAAGTGTCTTTACACCAGTAGTTGCATAGGTGTGAGTTTTTTCTGCTTGGTTCCATGTTGTGATAGCACTTGTACTTCCATCTCCCCAGTCAATTGTGAAATTGTAGGTTCCTACAGACTCCAGAGGCAGAATGATTGTGTTTGTTGGTGAAATCTTCGTTGTATCCCACGTCGATATAAATGGAGTAGAAGGATCAACTATATAATCGATATCAATATCTCCGATGATTTTTAAATCAAAAATGTCTGTAGGGGTTTGTAGATTTGTAAGAAGGGCTTTATAGGTATTTGATTGGTTTATATTGTCTATGGTTGCTACAGGTACAGTGTCTGCAAGTAAAGAACCGTCTTCTTGTAGATAGACTGGGTAGATTTCTACAGATGCAGGTGAACCATTTGATGATTTTGCAAATAGAGTATTGTCGTTTTCATTTGTAAGGGTTTTGAAGAAAGTTACTCTGACGTATTCTCCATCAAGAACAGGTGCCCAGGTATTGTCTCTGGCTTGTACTTGGTCATAGATGTCTGAAAGTATTTCTTTGTTGGCATCAAGCTCAAAAGCTTTAGATATGAAAATGATTTCAAATGTTTGAGTTGATAAGTGAGGTACTGTCCATTCTACGTAGTCTAGTTTTCCGTTGCCGTCCAAATCATACGCTTTGAAAGTGACGTCTTGGTCATTATTATTTGTCCACTTTATTTTGATTCTGTTCTCTTGGCCCACCTTGTAGATTTCTGGAATGTTTGTAAATGCCAAGACATCTGTTATAGGCATATCTGGAGTATCTGTGGCAGATATAGTGACTATCTTACCTGTTTCTGTTTCTGCTTCTGCTATGACTGGGGCTGGTGTTTCGTATTCAACTGTGACAACGTCGGTGGAAGAAGCTAGAGGTTCTTCTGTAGGAAGGACTTCTTCTGTTGAAGATGCTGCATTTGTGTCATTCCCTTGCAGAAGGGAATCCAGTGTTGATGTTTGATCTGAGCTTGTGGAAGAATCCTGTATTCCTGCCTCCTCTCGATTAAGCTCGAGATTAACCGCAGGAATGACAGAAGTGTTTGGTTCTGTTTGCTCTGAAGAAGCTTCTTCAGTGGTCGTTGAAGAATTTTCGAGGGTTGATTCAGGAATTGAAGCTAGGGTTGTTTCCTCAGATATTATTTCTTCTGCGTTCGATAATTCTTCTTCTTTTGCCACTTTGTCTTCTTTATCTGCTTTTTCTTCTTTAGATGTTTTTTTGATTTTTTGGTCTTTGTCTGAAGAAACTTCTTCGGTGGATGTTGAAGAAGTTTCAATAACTGATTCTGTTTGTTTTGAAGGTGTTTCTATTATTTCTTCAGTAGAAATTGCTTCCTCTATCACAGGTGAAAGATCGATAAGCGTGACATCGACAGGTGGTGTTGATGTACTTTCTTCAATTCCTAGCGCATCGCCCACTGTCGCTGTAAGTAAATGTGAAAATCTTGCAAAAAAACTTAGTTTTTTGTTTTTATTATTGTTTGTGTTTCTTATAGACTCTGCTAGAGCGACTGATGCTTCTGAATAACTAGTCTCTTCGGCTTGTAGTGATAATTTTATTCTGTCTGCTTTTGTAATCTTTGATGGAACTTTGGATATTTTTACATCTCCCCATGTTGAGGTTGAAATTATTATATCGGATGCAAAACCCGGAACTTCGAGAAGGTGTTTTTCGTCGTTTATCGCAGTGAGTCTGAGCGTCTTTATCCATTTGATAGGCTCACCTGGTACTGCTGGAAGTTGACTTACGCTATAACTCTTGACGATTGATTTATTAACACCAGAAAGGTTTGATATTTCATTGATTTTGAATATGCCCCACATAGCTAAAACTAAAAAAATCCCTAATCCTAGTACTGTTAGCGATTTCTTCAACATGGTTTTTGGGTTTTCGTTATTCACCTTTTGTTTATTGTTTAAGTATGAATTTATTTGTGCTATTTGGTGTTAATTTTATCACATACGTATTGTAAACACAATACAAAAGGGGGGGGGG
>JAVHRR010000003.1:0-57064 GCA_036171775.1 Minisyncoccota bacterium | reverse complement strand
GCCCACACAAATGAAAAAACACCTATAATTATGGGTGTTTTTTCATTTGTGCGGGCGAGAAAGCAAACTTACTTGCTTTCGTCCGGGAATCGAAAAACCTTGAGTATATTTATGAGGATGTAATCATCTGAAGAAATACGAAGGTATACCGTCCATGTAATGGAAGATAAGTGTACTCACGATCCCGGTCGTCGTATTTTTTAATGTGGGTTGGGACCCATACTAAAAAGTCGAATTTCCCTCGTGTGTGTATTTATTTCGGGATAAGTTGAAATCGGGATTAAGTGCCCGACTTCAAAGACGGACAGAACGAAGGTGGAGGAGTCGGGGTCGGCGTAAATTTTCAGTAGAAAATTATATGTGACCCGAAATAAATACCGTCGTCGTACTAGAATTTAATGCTGGATAGTATTAATGACTCCCCTATTTTTTTTCACTAGTTTCTTTTTTCACATAAATCACGAGCAAAGAAGCTAGGGCAACTACAATGATTGTAAATATAGATCTCCATAACACATAAGCATCGATAATGTTCCACAAAGAAAGTAAAACCACTGCCGTAACCAAAACAATAGAAAGAATTAAAAGTCCAATCGCAATTTTTTTAATAGATGAATTCATTTTTTGCAAAAATATTTATTCTTATAAAATTATATACACATTCTATCATTTATATTTAAAAAGACACTATTAAATTTTATGGGACACACAACAACACAATTTGGCAAAAAAGTAACAATATTTGTGATTTTACCTTTTAAAATATAGCTTATTTTAGACTAAACTGTGGATAACTATGGGGATATGTGAATTAAAGACACTATTTCGCGGTCTTATAGGATATCGCCCATTTACGTCTCATAAACGACATATGGCTATAAATATAGAGATTCTGGCGTATTCGTCCTTAAAACCCAAAATGTCTAATATAAAGTGTTTCTAAGTAACACTTTTTCGGTGTTTCGCGTGAAAACTACCACTTTTGCATTTAATATCTCGATTAAGTAGTTCCATCTGAAACATTCAGGGGTCATAGTAGGCGAGAAATCCATGCAAATTAATACACTCACTCAACCTGGATTGCCCTGTCGCTTCTTTCCTTACAGGAACTGTACACCTTTCACCTTTTGAATACAAAATGTTCAAGGTCTTGCGGAAGTGAAGACTTTCACTTCCTCACCTCGCAAAGACACGCAAGCAAAAACTTAACTGTTTATTAAAACATCTGCTATAATAAGTAAAATAATGGCAAACCTAACAGAAAAACGAAAAACAGGGAACTTGGGCGAGGATCTGGCATGTAGGTTTCTCATGAAACACGGTTTTGAGGTTATTGAGAGGAATTACTTAAAAAAATGTGGAGAAATCGATATTATTGCTAAAAAGGATGGGAAACTAAGGTTTATTGAGGTAAAGTCTGTTTCATGTGAGACAATACCAAACGTTTCCCATGAAACCGTGGGTGATGGTGAGTATAGGCCAGAAGACAATCTCCATCCATGGAAACTTCAAAGACTCGCTAGAACAATACAAGTATATTTAGCCGAAAAGAACGTTTCCCTGGCCGGGCAGGCACCCGAAACAGTTTGGATATTTGATGTAATTACAGTGTACATAGATAAAAAACGACTAGTTTCAAAGGTTTTAATGATTGAAAATGTTATTCTCTAGTCAGGGTGAGTCCTTGACTGGAGAATTAACACAAAACAGGCCATTTTAGTGTAAAATTCAATCAAATGGCCTGTTTATTGAACAAAATGTGTTTCATATGAAAACTAGCTGTTTTAGTGAAAGGGCATAAAATGCCCTATTTATTAGGCGGTAATATGTTTTTGTATGTCTTTGCGAGGTACGAAGCAATCCAGAATTGCATAAAATTACAAAAGATATAACCTGGATTGCTTCGTTGTACTCGCAAAGACAACACTCCAAATATGGATACGAGCAGGGCTTAACGAATTTCAAAACATAAAAAAACCGCTCATGGAGAACCTTTGAGCACGGTTTTCTTTAGAGCGGTTACGAATATAGGGTATATTTCGTAGAAATTCATTATTCCAAATAATTACTTTATTTAAATGAAAATTGAGAATTATTTTAGGAAAGGAAAGGTAATAAACGTCTACCAAACATTCCTTATCGATTTGTCGAAGGTTAGCTAGACCCTCTTTGAAAGAACAATACTGTGTTTAGATAAAAGGAGGACAAAAAAAGTAGTTGCATATTTTCTTTGTCTTATATCCAAACCTAATCTGATTAGTATTATATGTCCTATAGAAAATATGTAAAGGACACAACTGTTGATAACTTGACAGTGCATTTGTCCTTAAAAGAATGCCAAAAAAATGGCTTTAAATATGGGTGGATTTGTAACTTGACTTGATAAGATTTGCTTATTTTAACTCAAGATATACGGGGCAATGGTCGGAACCAAATATATTTTCTAGTATTTCCGCTTTTTTTATTTTGTTTTTTAAACTTTCAGAAACAAAAAAATAATCGATTCTCCACCCAACATTTCTATCTCTAGCAAAAGTTTTCATATCCCACCAGCTATATTGTATTTTTTCAGAATGTAACTTTCTAAAAGTATCTATGTATCCATGTGAGATAACTTTATCGAGCCAAGATCTCTCTATTGGAAGGAAACCTGTGTGTTTTTCATTTTCTTTTGGTCTAGATAGATCAATTTCATTATGTGCAGTATTTACATCACCACAAAATACAACATTTAAGCCCTTTTTTGTTAATCTATCTATAAATTTCAAGAATTCATCATAATAATGCATTTTATATGCAAGCCTTTCAGGTCCACCTCCTCCATTTGGGAAATATACATTTAAAAGTACGAAATCCTTATAATAAGCCACTAAAGTGCGACCTTCATCATCAAATTTGGGTATTCCAATGCCATATTCTACCTTTTCTGGTTCTATTTTAGAGAAAATAGCCACTCCGCTATAGCCTTTTTTGAGTTTTGAGTGGTCAAAATATGAGTGATAGCCGGCTGGAGATCTGGCCTCTTCTGGAAGTTGCTCAGGATGTGCTTTTGTTTCTTGTAGACAGATAATATCTGGATCTGCTTCAAATATGGCGCTAAAAGCCCCTTTATTAAAGACGGCTCTTAAACCATTTACATTCCAGGACAAAAGTTTCATGTGTAACATTATACTATATTATAAATACTAGAAAAGACTTTTAACTGTAAAAAAGATTATGGTATAATTCTACAACCATGCCACACGAGCAAAAAGATACAAAAAACTTAGAAATAGACAACGACAAGCTTTGGGCAACTGTGGCCTATTTCTTTTTCCCATTACCAATGATTCTTGTAAAAAAAAGATCTAGTTTTTTAAATTACCACATCAATCAAGCAATTATTCTTTTGATAATTTCTCTTGCAGGACAGTTTGGTTTTGGAATATTACCTGGCTGGATGGGTCTAATCCCGGGAAAAATATTCAGCGTTTTAATGCTTACTTGTCTCGTTATGGGTGTGATGAATGTGTTAAAAAAAGAAATGAAACCTTTGCCTATAATAGGAGGGTTGTTTAATTTTATTAAGTAGTGTCGAAGTAATTTATTAGTTTTAATATAAGTTTCGTCGTATCCAACGAACGTTGAGCGACGCAAATCAAAAATATGAGAAAAATATTTGGAATTTTGTCAGTGTTTTTATTGCCAGCGGTAACTTTTGCCCAAAGCTATGGTTATAGGATGATGAATTTTGGAAATGGGGGATCTAGTAATGCTTTTGGATGTGATTCTTCAATGTGGTTTTTGCCCTCACTGTTCGTTGTTCCTTTAGTCAGAATAGTGGTTGGAATTGCTGTATTTATTTTTTGGTTGATGATGCTTATTGATGCAATAAAACATTCCCCTGAAAAAATGAAGATTGTTTGGGTGCTTGTTATAATCTTTACACATGTAGTTGGCGCGCTTATATACTATTTTGTAGAAAAAAGACCAAAACACACTGCAAAAGTGCACGCGGAAAAATAAAGAATAAAAAAATATGGATGAAAAAATTACAAAAATTTTTAAGGTTATAATCTTAACCGCTATATCGTTGAGCTTATTATCGATATTATCTCTTGCAATGACATATGGTCATGAAGATGGTTCTGGTAAAGAAGGAATGAGTTTATTTTCAGCGATAAGAGCGTTATTATCATATCTTTTTTATGGAGGAATATTTGGTCCTATTTTATTTTTACTGGGGTTATTTTTTCTTTTTACTCACTTCAAAGAAAAACCTGAGCCTAAGGTTAAAGATAATATACAAGAAACACCCAAATTTAAGTAAGTGCGTGGTGTTAAAAATTTCCTATCAGAATTTTTAACTTTTCTTATTGTGAAAATTCTTATGAATATCTCGCAAATGTTTGTCTGTAACGTGAGTGTATATCTGGGTTGTAGCTATGTTTGCATGCCCAAGCATGGCTTGAACACTACGTATATCTGCGCCGTTTGAAAGTAAGTCGGTCGCAAAACAGTGTCTAATGACGTGTGGAGTAACTTTTTTAGTTATTCCAGCAATAATTGCATAATGTTTTACTATTCTTTCTATTGATCTGCGTGTTAGTCCTTCGTCCTTTGAATTATTCTTTCCATTTTTGACAAAACCTTTTGGTATTACTGCCTCATCTCCGATTTTTACAAAAAGTGCATCAGACATATCTTTTCTTAATTTTAAATATTCTTTTACAGCAGTCTTTGCCTCCGGCGAAAGAAAAACTACGCGCACTTTTCCACCTTTTCCACGAATAGAAAATTCGTCTTGTCTTGTGTCCAAATCGTTCGTTAAAGAGCAAAGCTCAGAAACACGAAGGCCAGTTGAAAACAACAATTCCAAAATAGCATGTCCACGAGCCCTTTTTTCTGGGTTTTCTTCAGAGTCTGGGGCTTTTAAAAGTCTTTCGAGCTCTTCTTTTGATATAACATCAATGGATCTTTCACCGACTTTTGCAAGCTCTATCTGATCTGCTTGAAGGGAAGTGATACCACGCTTAGTTAGAAATTTTAAAAATGTCCTAAGTGCAATCAAATAATAGTTTTGTGTTTTCTTTTTCATTGTGTCACCTGTGGCACGATTGTTTCCTGCGGCTTGTCTGTTGAGCCACATGCGAAAATCTCGAACTTTCTCGTTGGTAATATCTTTTGGGTCCTTAACTTTCGTTTGTTCCAAAAATACGGTCAGATAATGGTCGTAGTTTTCTACTGTACGCAAAGCGCGCCCTTTTTCTATTTCTATATACTCGAGAAATTGTTTTTTTAATTCAGATAACACCATACGCTATATATTCTAACATGTCGCCAAATATTTCTATATACCATGCCTGCCCCGTAGTAAACCGAGATTCATTTGAGGTTTTACTACTGGGGTCGCCAAATATTTTACATGTTTATAAAAAACCATATCATTGCAAACGTATCCTTGACGCATTATAATTGTGTGCAGTTAAATCATATTTGATTTATTACTTTTATTAGACTCTAATCTGCCCATTTTAATGAATAAAATTATATCTTTTTTTATAATATTTTTACTGCTAACTCTATCGCAGGCCGCTATTTCAGCTGAAATAATTTTAAGTCCAACGACTGTAAAAGCAACGACATCGGCAGTAACTACCATCCCAGCAACTGTATCTCCACTTATTTTTACAAGGTATCTAACTGCTGGCTCTTATGGGAAAGATGTTATGGCTCTTAAAAAAATAATTAGTTATGAATTTGTTGAAGTTCCAGACACTTCACCAACTTTTACTACAGATACGGTAAACGATGTAAATAGACTACAAGAAAAATATGCTGCAGAAATTCTTACACCAAACAATTTAACCGCTGGAACAGGTACTGTAGGACCAGCAACAAGAAAAAAACTTAACCAGCTTGTAATAAAATTTAAAATAAAATTGAGTGATTTTGTTCTTCCTGTTTCTGCTAAGACTTCTGTTTCTACAGACACTCAGGTTAGAAACACTTTTTCAACCAACTTAAAGTTTGGATCTTATGGTGATGATGTTTCATTACTAAAAATAGTTTTAAATTCTGATGAAGATACAAAAGTCGTTTCGACATCTGCTGATTTAAGTAATGTTTTTGACTTAGATACATTATCTGCAGTAAAAAAGTTTCAAGAAAAATATAAAATCGCGACTTTTGTCTCTGCTGGATATGGACAGGTTGGCCCAATGACAAGAACAAAGCTTAATTATATTTTAAATAATATTTTAAATAATATACAAACGACAAGTGCCACAACAAGTGTTAGCTCTGCTGTTGTGTCTACAACGGGGGTTTTAGATTACATGAAAACAGTATCTGTTGCTCCTACAACTCTTTCTATCGCCAACAAAAGTGATTCTGCGGCTCCAATTATCACTCTAATGGCAAACCCTGCCCAAGTATCAATAGGGGAAGCGACCACTTTGGAATGGAAGGCGACTAATATAACGGGTAAATGTAATATAGCTTCACGAGACTCTTTGGGAGTAACGTTGGGTAGCACAATAGATTCTTCAGGTGCAAAGTCTACCGGACCAATAAAGACTTCAACGACATATTCGGTAGTTTGTTATAACAAATATGGTATTCCAGGAAGTAAAAAAATATTTGTTGAGGTTATAGACCCGACAAAAATAATTGCAGCTCAGAAGGCATACACGCAAGCGCCTGCAATAATTTCTGTTAGCCCATCGTCAGGAAAAAGGGGAGATATCGTTAACATAAAAGGTTCTGGTTTTCTTTCTTCTAACTCAATATTTTTTGATGGCACAAAAATAGATAGCGGTCTTATAATATCTCAAAGCAGTTCAACAATATCATTCAGAATACCTCAATATAAAGCTTGTTTGTCTGTAAGTTGTTTACCTCCAACAGTTGATACAGTAGTAGAAACTGGCGGACAGAAAAACATACAAGTATCAAACACAAACGGTTATAGTAATGATTCTGCTTTTACACTTCCTTACGAAAAAGTAACGATTCCAGGTGTTTCTGTTATCGTTAACTACACACCGCCAAAACTTGCCATAACTTCTATAAAACCAACAACAGGGAATCGCGGAGATATCGTTACAATATCCGGCTCAGGCTTTTCAACAGATTCGATCGTCTTATTTGGCGGATTTAAGGTTGCAGATAACTTAATTGTTTCTAAAACAGGCGCTTCTATACAATTTACCGTTCCACCATTTCAAATGGGTTGCACTGAGCCTGATTATGAAATCTGCCCAAGATTGCCACTACCTGGCACTGGTCTTATTATAGAAACAGGTGGCATAAAGAACGTCTATATAATGAATATCTCAACTAAAGCCACGACAACGGCTGTAGAGTTCACTCTTCCAAGCAAGAAAATCGTCTACTAACGTATAAGATACGAATGTTATGCGAATATTACGAATGAACTACGAATTAATGTAATTCCAGTTTCTTATTTGTAGCCCATTCGTAATATTCGGGTATTATTCGTATGTTATTGCATTTTGGAGATAAATGTGATATCTTATGGAACATGTTAACAAAGACCAAAAAATTAAAAGTTATAAAAGAAGTAGCAATACACGCCACAGATACTGGATCTCCAGAGGTTCAAGTTGCTATGCTTTCTAAGAGAATTGAAGAATTAACAAAACACTTGAAGAAAAATGCTAAAGATAATCACTCAAGAAGAGGTCTTCTAGGAATGGTTGCTGATAGAAGAAAGCATTTGAAATATTTGCAAAAAACATCTCAAAAAAGATACGATTCAATAATGAAAACAGTAGGATTAAAATAGTCACTTAAACAAAAAATCGCTTTCGGGCGATTTTTTGTTTATTCACTGTTCGCGAATTCTTTGGAAGTTAGTCTTCCTTTTCGCCTTTTGGAAGTCTTTCTTCCAAAAAATTCGTTCAACCTGGGTTGCATCACATATAATTTTCTACTGAAAATTTATGCGATCCCGACTCGGCTTGCCAGCCTCCGTCTTTGAAAAGCTACACGTATTCGCTTTTCAACACTTCGCTCGCAAAGACGAATTCGTGATACAATTAGGGAAGTCGACCCGTCAAAATTTTATTAAAAATTTTCTTCGGGCAAGTATTTTAATAAAAGAATTTAATTTATATATATGAGCGTAATTAAACACAAAGGACAAAGGGTAGGAATTTTTATAGATACACAAAATATTTATCATTCTGCAAAGAATTTATATAGTGCTAAGGTAAATTTTGGACAAGTAGTAAAAGATGCATTGGATGGAAGAGTTTTAATAAGAGCAACAGCGTACGTTATCACGACAGAATCTGGTGATGAAAAAAGTTTTTTTGAAGCATTAGGTAAAGTTGGAATCACAATAAAAACAAAAAATCTTCAGATTTTTGCTGGAGGTTCAAAGAAAGGGGATTGGGATGTAGCAATGGCAATAGACGCAATTTCGCTTTCATCAAAGCTTGATGCGGTTATTTTAGTAACAGGGGATGGTGACTTTATACCACTTGTTGAATATTTGAAAATAACCCAAGGTTGTCAGGTAGAATTGGTTTCTTTCGGCAAATCAACTTCACAAAAACTCACAGAGGTTGTAGATGATTTTATGGATTTAGACACAAACCCTTATAAATATATGGTTGGGGGAGGAAAGAGACGCTAGTTGAAAGCCTAAAATCCATAAAGTCAAAAATATATTTAACACAAAAGGCGGTTTTCTTCGGAAACCGCCTTTTGTGTTATGTATTTTAAAAATTAATATTTATGCTAATATAAAACCAACCTTAAAAAGGTTTTTATTAGTTGCTAATTTGTTTGTCAGTAAATAAGCAGTTTGTCCCTCCAAAAAGTCGGGATAATCTGAAATTTACTGATAAGCTAAAGAAAATGAAAACACAATCGTTCTCAATGGAGCTTGGTGGTAAAACACTTAGCGCAGAGTTCAATGATTTGGTAGAAAATGCCAATGGTTCGGTAATATTAAGATACGGCGCAACAGCTATTCTCGTAACAGCTGTTATGTCCAAAAAACAGAAGGAAGGCGCGGGCTTTTTCCCTTTGACAATTGATTATGAGGAAAAGTTTTATGCTACAGGACAAATTTTGGGTTCAAGATACACAAGAAGAGAAGGCAGACCTTCTGATGAAGCAATACTTTGTGGAAGAATTACAGACAGAACTATCCGTCCTCTTTTTCAACAATGGATAAGAAATGATATTCAAGTTGTTATTACCGTTCTTTCACTAGACCAGGACGATCCAGATGTATTGGGAGTTATTGCAGCTTCACTTGCTCTTGGAGTATCAGATATTCCTTTCAACGGTCCAGTGAGCTCAATTAGAATAACAAAACACAAGACAGACGGTTTCCAAGTAAACCCAACTTATGTTGAAAGAGAAAATGAAATATATGAACTCGACCTTCTAGCTTGCGGAAAAGATGGAAACATAAACATGATTGAACTTGGTGGAGAAGAAGCTCAGGAACCAACAATTGTTGAGGCCTTAAAACTTGCGTCTGCAGAAATAGAAAAAATTAATGCTTGGCAGAAAGAAGTTATTGCAAAAATCGGCGTAGCAAAAAAAGTTTTAGTTGCTCCAGTTATGCCAGAAACAGTAAAAAAACTTTTTGCAGATAAAATTGTAAGTAAATTTGCTTCAACGGTGATGAGCGGAATTCCTGGACATTCAAAAATAGACGAAATCACAGAAGAGTGGATGAAAGTTGCAAAAGAAACTCTCTCAGAAGACGACTATAAATTTGCAGATAAATATGTAGAAGAAAAGCTTGATGAACTTATACACGACCAGGTTTTGAAGAATAACAAAAGAGCTGACGGAAGAGGGATAGACGAACTAAGACCTTTGTTTGCACAAGCTGGAGGAGTTTCTCCAATGCTTCACGGTTCTGGAATATTTTACAGAGGAGGAACACACGTTCTTTCAGTTCTTACACTTGGAGGTCCTGGTGATGCTCAAGTTATAGAAGGTATGGAAGAAAAATCAGAAGGAAAAAGATTTATGCACCATTACAACTTCCCACCATATTCTGTTGGAGAAACAGGTAGAATGGGCGGTACAAACAGAAGAATGATTGGTCATGGAAACTTGGCAGAAAAGGCATTACTTCCAATGATTCCAAAAAACGCAGATTTTCCTTACACAATAAGACTTGTTTCTGAAGCACTTTCTTCAAACGGATCAACTTCAATGGGATCTGTTTGCGGATCAACTCTCGCACTTCTAGATGGAGGAGTTCCTATGAAAAGACCTGTAGCTGGAATCGCATCTGGACTTATGTCAGACGGAAAGGGAACTTACAAAGTTCTTACAGATATTCAAGGGCCGGAAGATCATTACGGGGATATGGATTTTAAAGTTGCTGGTACTACAGAAGGAGTCACTGCAATACAAATGGATGTAAAAGTAAGCGGTATTCCAATACCAGTACTTGAAATTGCATTCCAAAAAGCAAAAGCTGCTAGATTACAAATATTGGATGTTATAAAAGCTGCTATTCCACAAACAAGAAGCGATATTTCTGCTCATGCTCCAAAAATATTAGTTATCAAAATTAATCCAGACCAAATAGGAGGAATAATCGGCTCAGGTGGAAAAACTATAAAAGCAATAAAAGAAAAGTCTGGTGCCGAGATAGATATTGATGACGATGGAACAGTTTATCTTACCGGAAAAAATGGTGCTGCTGAAAAGGCACGAGATATAGTCGAGAGTATGACTCACGAATATAAATCTGGAGAAAAATTTCAAGGAACAGTAGTTCGCGTTGAGGCTTTTGGTGCTTTTGTAAACATTGCTCCAGACACAGACGGACTTGTACACGTTTCTGAGATAGCTCCATTTAGAATTGATAATGTTGGTGAATATTTAAAAATAGGAGACAAGGTTCCAGTAGTTGTGAAAGAAGTCGACGAAAGAGGAAGAATAGCTTTGTCTATAAAAGCAACTTCTCCTGACTTTATTAAAAGAAAAGCTCCACCAGCAGGGACAGTGCCACCAGCTGGACCAGCAAAAATTTAATCTGGACCTGTATACTAAAAAACACCGAGACAAAATCGGTGTTTTTTAGTATACTAATTCTATAAAAAACTTTTTATGGATGAAGATAGAAAAATTGAACTAAATACTGCTGAATTAGAAGCAAAACGTGCTGCAGAAATGCAACTTAATTCTTACATTAACCCTATTAAAATTCCAAATAGTGGTGATACTAATGTTTCTGAGACTTCATCTATTCCTAGACCAGAGCCTTTAATAAAAATTAGCGATATACCTGCTCAAACTGAACCAGAGAAACAAACCAGACCTATAATAAGAACATACAAAAGCGATGTTGAGGGTACTATCCAAACAGGTCATTTATCTTCTATAAATATCGCGATGGCCGAAAACAGAAAGATGCTGGGGCAGGCTCGATTTGCTGACATTGAGGTAAAAAAATCTAAACTTAACAAAATTATTCTTATAGTAAGTTTGGTGTTAGTTTTTGGTGGTTTATTAATCTTTTTTATTCCACAATTATTGATTCAATTAAAATACGGAGAAAAAGCAGCTCCGGTAGAAACCGTCTCTTCAGAACCTATAATAACTGTTGATTTGCAGGACAAAATAAATTTAAAAGATATAAACCTAAACAGAATAAGTACTACACTAAAAGACAGGGTTGATGAGTCAGCTACAAAACTTGGACAAATTAAAAATATATACCTTACTGAGGGTGAGGGGGTCAATGAAAAGTTAATTACTGCAAGTAAGTTTCTACAACTTATAGGGGCAAGCGTACCCGCATCAATACAAAGAACACTTAAAGCTCCATACATGTTTGGACTGTACAATTATAACGGCAACCAAAGGTTTGTTGTTTTAAAAGTGGGTTCGTATGATACAACGTTTTCAGGAATGTTTACCTGGGAGACAACGCTTTGGCAAGACTTTAAAGAACTGTTCGGTCTACAAACCGATAATTCAAGTTCTGGAAACACTTTTTCTATAGAAATCAAAAAATTTCAAGACGCAACATTTAACAATAAGGATTGCCGAGTAGTAAAAGATCAGTCTGGAAATATTATATTCTTGTATTCAATAATAGATCAAAATACTATAGTTATAACAACGAGTACTGATACTTTGAGAGAGATTATGAATAGAATAAGTAAATCTAGGACCATTACCCAATAACAGCTTTTTAGCTTGTAGCTTATTAGCTTCTTAGAAAATACAAAAAAATAAGTTTCTGTAAAGTAGCGACTCATTTTTTGTATTTGTATTATTCGTAACCATTCGTAACATTCGCACAATTTTCGTATCGTGTGCTTGTTTAATCAATGAAGTTTGTTACAATTAACCCGTTAAAGTTTTTATTGACGTTATTGAAAATGTTTATATTTTAACCGTATTTATATAATAAATCTGGTTAAATTTTAGAAAATAAAGCATATAAAACAATAACATTTTTATCAATAAAAATTTTCTCGGGTAAACATATGAATACAAACAAATTTAAAGGCAAGTTAGAAAATGAACTAAAATTAGTAGAAAAAGAGATGAGTGATATCGGACGTGTTAATCCTTCAAATCCAAAAGACTGGGAACCAGTAGAAACCGATATGAGTTCTGATCCATCAGATGGCAATGATGTTGCTAGCGAAATGGAAAGTTTTGGAGACAATGCGGGTATACTTGCAAGACTTGAGGCCAGATTTAACGACATAAAAATTGCATTAGAAAAAATAAAGAAAGGAACATACGGAAAGTGTGATGTCGGTGGAGAAGATATTCCCGAACACAGACTTGAAGCAAATCCTTCTGCGAAAACTTGTATGGAGCACTCCAAGGGTAAGTAAAAAGTTAGAAAGTTGAAAGTTATAAAGTAAAAAAGGATTTTGCTCCGCGAAAATTCTTTTTTGTATGTTATTAATTTAAATAATGTATAATGAATTCAGAATTATTCGTAAACATTCGTAAAATTCGCATAACATTCGTATCTTATGTCATTTGCAAAAACCTCGAGCGCACAGACAATAGGTCTTGGCGCGAAAATAATAGATGTAGAAATTGATCTTTCAAAAGGCCTGCATTCTTTTACAATAGTTGGTCTACCAGACAAAGGTGTTGAAGAATCACGTGACCGAGTATCAGCTTCTATTAAAAATAGCGGTTTTGTTTCTCCTAAAAGTTTAAATCAAAAAGTTGTCGTTTCTCTTGCCCCTGCCGATATTAAAAAAGAAGGACCTATTTTTGATGTTGCAATATCTCTTGCTTATCTACTTGCAAGTGAAGAAGTAAAATTTGATGCCAAAAAAATATTATTTCTTGGTGAACTTTCACTTGATGGTAATCTTCGAAGGGTAAATGGTGTTCTTCCTATTGTTGCTGAAGCAAAAAACCGTGGATATCTTGAAGTGTTTTTGCCCAAAGACAATGCGAAGGAAGCAGCCCTTGTTTCAGATATAAAAATATATGGCGCAAACACTTTGAAAGAAATAATTGAACATTTAAATACAAAACAAGTAAATAAAAAATCTGAAATAAAACCTGGAGTAAAAATCACCCAGCAACCCCAAACAGAGATAGTGGTGGAAGATGATGAATTGCTTATAGATTTTAGTGAAATAAAAGGCCAGGAAACTGCAAAAAGGGGTTTGGAGATAGCAGCTGCTGGTGGACACAATATCGCTATGTACGGACCTCCAGGAACTGGTAAAACAATGCTGGCAAAGGCTTTTGCACACATACTGCCAACTCTTTCTTTTGATGAGATACTTGAAATTACTTCTATTCATTCTGTAGCTGGAGTATTAAAAAAAGATATCATTACCAAATCTCCTGTCAGATCACCTCACCATACTGCATCTTATGTTTCTATTGTTGGAGGAGGTTCAATTCCAAAACCTGGTGAAATAACCCTTGCTCATCGCGGTGTATTATTTTTAGATGAGTTTCCTGAATTTGATAGAAAAGTAATCGATACACTTCGTGAACCACTTGAAGAAAGTGAAATAAGCATTTCAAGATCAAGAGGGACCGTAACATTTCCAGCCAACTTTATTTTAATTGCTGCTATGAATCCATGTCCTTGCGGAAATTTTGGATCAAAAACAAAAGAATGTATTTGCAAACCGACAGATCTTTTAAGATATCAAAGAAAAATTTCTGGTCCGATCATAGATAGAATAGATATGTGGGTAGAAGTTTCACAAATTAATTATGAAAAATTGAGCGAGGATAACTCGGCAAAAAAGGAAACTGCCGAAATAAAAGAAAGGGTAATTAAAGCAAGAAACTTACAAAAAGAAAGATTCACGAAAGCAAACAGAAAAATAAAAACAAATAGTGAAATGTCAGCGAAAGATATTAATAAGATTGCCGGTTTAGAAAAAAGTGCGATGGAAATATTAAACACTTCAGCAAAAAAACTTGATCTGTCAGCTCGTGCATATCACAGAATAATAAAACTTGGAAGAACAATTGCGGATCTTGATGGAAGTAAGACAATAAATTCTTCACATATTCTTGAGGCGTTGCAGTATAGACCTAAGCGTAGTCAGTAAAAAGTCTGTAAAGTCCATAAAGTCGAAAGTAATTCAAAAACAAAAAGGAATTTTCGCTCTGTGAAAATTCCTTTTTGTTTTGTATTTACTTTATAGACTTTTGACTTTCAACTTTAGACTAGTCCAGCTAGTTCATATAATTCTTAGCTCCGCGCACCTCGAAGTGCAAGTGTGGCCCTGTAGAATGGCCTGTGTTACCAGAAAGTCCAATCATTTGTCCTTGGCCAACGATATCACCGGCATTCACAATCACTTGGCTCATGTGTCCGTAAACAGTTTGTGTTCCATTGTCGTGTGAAATAACCACATACTTTCCATAGCCCCCGTTATATCCTGAGTTTTTAGCAATTATGACCTGACCAAATGCTGCTGCGTATAATGTCGTTCCGACTGGTGTTCCATAGTCAACTGAATTGTATCCGTGTAAACCTTGAGTTTTATGTCCTCCAATTAAAGGTCTTATATAATAACCGGCATATTCAGGTCCACTAAATCCAGATTTTAATGTATTTTTTGCAAAAGACTTTTTTGATGCACTTGCTTTTACAACTCCTTCACCGTCAGGTATTACTATGATGTCTCCAATCGCCAATTCAGATTCTGAATTTAAATCGTTAAATTGAGAAATTTCTCCTGAGTCTGCTTTGTACTTTTTAGCAATCGATTGTAATGTGTCACCCTTGGCAACAGTGTGAAGTGTTCCAGAAACTGGCAAAATAACCAAAGATTGACCTTCTTTTATGCTTGAAGCGGTAACATTGTTGGCCCAAATGATTGTATTTGGAGTAACTCCATACATTTTTGCAATGGACGCCAAACTATCTCCCTTTCTTACGGTATATTTACTAATCTGACCAGTGCTAACAGTATCGCTAATGTCTGCAAGTGTTCCTGATGGACCACTTTCTGATACTAAAGCTTCGTTATCATCTGTTATCATAATGTCTCCACCTCCGACTGCTGCATTAGAATCAAAGTTTGGGGTGCTAGTAAGAAGTTGAACATTTTGTGAATTTGTATCTTGGTTTTGAACTTCAGAAGTTGAAGTTGTACCGCCAGAAAATAAAAAAGAAAAGAATCCAGCGTTTGCGGTAGCTGGAAACATAGAAATCATATTAAAAACAAACAAAAAAACCAAAAACCATTTGGTATAAATGGCTAAAAATATAGATTTTATTGATTGACCCTTGGTGTTTGTTCCACTCTTAGAGTCATTTATAGTAATTTTTTCTAAAATAAGCCGATTTTTTAAGGGTATTTCGGTAGCTTCTGAATGCAACTGGCTCTGTTGAGCCATATTTCAGAATTCAAACGTCGTTCACGGTGCAAGATTAATGATACTACTTGGGGGGTGGTAGTCAACCTACTTATCCACACCCAAAATGTTTATTACTAGTTGATATCTTTCCGAAAAAAGACATTTTGACGGTTACTGGCTTGTAAAAATTCGTTGTAAATATTAGGTTTTTTAAAAAAACTACTGAAAAATTACTTCATACTACATAGTTATGTTATATTTACCCGAGAAAAATTTTTGCTAACGAAAATGTTGTTGTTTACTGGATAAATATACTCCTAAATTTGGTTATAAACCTTTTTAAGTATATGATGTGTTATATGAGCATTTTCAATAACAATATTAGCAAAAACTTTAACGGGTTTATCCAATGACCCACCTTTTAGGACTAAACGATAGACAAAAAGAGGCCGTTTTACAAAAAGACGGACCCATTTTGATAATAGCTGGGGCTGGGGCTGGAAAAACCAAAACTTTGGCACATAGGATCTTACATTTGATCAAAAATGGAGTTCATCCAGAAAATATTCTGGCTATAACTTTTACAAACAAGGCTTCAAAGGAGATGAGAGAGAGGGTAGAGAAAATTATTGCAGAAGACAAGACTCTAAACATACCGCTTAGCTATCATTACAAACCTTTTATAAGTACGTTTCACTCTCTTGGTGTTAGCATTATAAAAGAAAATAGTGGTTTGATAGGTCTTATAAAAAACTTCAGCATTATGGATAGGAGTGACTCTTCTAAGCTTGTAAAAGAGTGTTTGAAAAATTTAGACATAGACCCAAAACAATTTGAGCCAAACAAAATTTTAAATATAATATCTCGTGAAAAGGGAGACTTAAACACTCCGGAAAATTATTCTGTTGGTGCAGAAGGTGGATACACTTTAAAATCTGTCACCGCAAAAGTTTGGCCATTGTATGAACAAAAGCTTGCGAAAGAAAAAGCTTTGGATTTTGATGACCTTCTTCTTAAAACATATAATATTTTAAAAAATCACAAAGATGTTTTAGAAAAATATCAAAATCTTTGGAAATATATTCACATTGATGAATATCAAGACACAAATAAAGTTCAATACATGACAGCAAAACTTCTTGCTGAGAAAAATAGAAATATTTGTGTTGTGGGTGACATAGATCAAAGTATTTATAGTTGGAGAGGTGCTGATATACAAAATATTTTAAGTTTTGAAGAAGATTATCCTGAGGCAAAAGTAATCTTGCTAGAAGAAAATTATCGTTCAACCCAAACCATATTATCTGTTGCGAATGAAGTTATAAAAAAGAACAAATTAAGAAGGGAGAAAAACCTTTTCACAAAAAATATTGTCGGAGAAAAGGTTTCGTTTTTGAAAGCCTTAAACGAGATGGAAGAGGCAAGATTTATAGCCAGAAAGTCACAAGAATTGATATCAAAAGGTGTTAGCGCTCGTGAAATAGCCGTGCTTTATAGGGCTAACTTTCAGTCTCGTGTGCTAGAAGAGGCTTTTTTGACTGAGAATGTTCCGTACCAAGTTTTGGGTACAAAATTTTTCGATAGAAAGGAGGTAAAAGATGTTTTGGCTTTTCTTCGAGCCAGCTTAAATCCTGAAAGTTTGAGCGATTTAAAAAGAATTATAAATGTTCCTGCGAGGGGAATAGGTAAAGTAACTATTTTAAAAATCTTTTCGTCGTTAGATGGATCTCCCGCAGGGAGAGAGGTAGGGATAGAAAAACTTCCTGAAGGAATTAAAGAAAAGGTAAATACTTTTTTCAACTTACTTGCAAAAATAAAAAATGAAACAGAAAAACTTAAACCTTCTGAAGTTATAAAATATATTATAAAAGAATCCGGACTTGAGCTCGAACTGCAAAGAGGGAATGATGAAGACAAAGAAAGATTAGAAAACATGCGTGAGCTTGCAACTCTTGCGATTAAATATGATCATCTTTCAAAACCAGAAGGTATAGAAAAACTTTTGGAGGAATCTTCATTGGCCTCAGATCAAGACACACTTGAGAAAAATGAAAATGCAGTAAAGCTTATGACCGTGCACGCATCGAAAGGTTTGGAGTTTGATTACGTTTTTATTACAGGACTTGAACAAGATTTATTTCCACATCAAGGAATGGGGACTGAATCAAAAACACCAGAAGAAATGGAAGAGGAGAGAAGATTGTTTTATGTGGCTTTGACTCGCGCAAGAATTAAGCTATTATTAACATATGCGGAAATGAGAACGATTTATGGTTCTCAGCAAATGAATCTTCCTTCAATATTTCTTGGTGAGTTTGATAACGGACATCTTGAGGAAGAAAATTTTGAATACAGAGAGAAGATTGTTTACCTCGAGTGGTAGAGGCTCACTCGGTTATCTCTTTTCAAAACACATATAATTTTCTGATGAAAATTTACTATGCTCAGCTCGACAGTCTGCGCAATATTTTGAAAATCTACAACCTCGCTCGCTGGTGAAAAAACAATTTACTACTTAGACTTTTTGAATGTAGGGTGATATGCTTTCTAAATGGAAAACTTGTCTAAAATTGAACCTGAAAAACACCTTGTTCCGTATGAACAATCACTTGCTCTAGCTACAGAATTATATAAAAAATATCACGACGAATTAATGGAGGCATCGTTTGAAAATTTTGGTAACTCAAATATCGATAAATTTTTGGACTTAATTCCTAAGGAAATCCAGAAAGAATTTATAGGTCATGGCATCACTAGGGGGGCTGGTTTGGGGAATCTGGCTTCTTTTATTAATATATTAGATAACAGTACAATCAAGGGTAGTAGCGCACCGCTCGCCGGTGGTTATGGATCTTATACCCAGGGAAGAATTTTTATACTTTCACATTTTAAAAAACCACTGTTTTTAAGAAAATTAGAAACAGAAAGAGAATATATCATGAATGAAATTGGGCTTGTCTCTGATATTGGAGCATATGTTATTAGCTGTGCATATTATCCAATCTTAGATGAGCTTAAAAAGTTATACCCTGATAAAAACATTATTCGTGCAGATGAAATTCCCAAATATATCGAGAATGAGACGGGTATAAAGTTGGTTGATAAAAAATAATCTACCTGTGTTTTAAATATGGAAATACATGCAAAAAAATCATTGGGGCAGAACTTTTTAAAGTCTAAAACGGCTCTTTTGGCCATGATCAAAGCGGGGGACATCAATGAAAAAGATTTGGTTCTTGAAATTGGTCCTGGACAAGGCGCCCTTACAGAAAAGCTACTAGAAACTGGTTCAAAAGTCTTGGCCGTGGAAAAGGATGACCGTCTTATTGCCTTACTAAATGAGAAGTTCTCAAAAGAGGTTGAAAGTGGCAAATTTAACCTTATTCATGGCGATATTTTAGAGTTGGACCTAGCTTGGAATAACCTAAAAACTGGAGAATATAAGCTGATAGCAAACATTCCATACTATATAACAGGCCTAATTTTTAGAAAATTCTTGTCTGGCCATATTCAGCCATCTAAACTTGTAATTATGGTGCAAAAAGAAATTGCAGACAGGATAATTGCCCGTGACGAAAAAGAAAGTCTGCTTTCTCTTAGTGTGAAGGCTTATGGAATAGCAAAAAAGATAATGAAAGTGGACAAAGAAAATTTTAGTCCAAAACCAAAAGTAGATTCTGCCATTTTGCTTATAGATAATATATCTAAAGACTTTTTTCAAGAAATCACGGAAGAAATGTTTTTTGAAGTGATAAAAATTGGTTTTGCACACAAAAGAAAAATGTTAATTGCAAACTTAAAGGAAAAATATGGAACAGATGATTTGCCAAAAGTGTTTCTCGACTTAAAAATACCTGCAAAATCAAGATCTGAAGACTTAAAGCTTGCTGATTGGAAACATCTTGTAGAAAGGTTGTCGTTATAAACTATTTGGTATTATTTTTTAATATTTTACTAGTAATAGTAATAATAAATGTGATATAATTCACAAACATGATAGATAGAAAATATTTTCCGTCTAATAATTTTTTATATGCGTTGGCTATAGCCATTGTAATTGTTCTTTTGACAATACTGCTCAACTACTGGAAACCAAGTACTACAAAATATATAAATAATGATTTGGCTTCTGCTACAGACACTGTTCCTGCATTTATAAATATAGATTCTGATAAAGACGGTCTTCCAGACTGGAAAGAAGGCCTTTATGGTACTGACCCAAAAAAAACAGACACTGATGGAGACGGAACATCTGACTTCGACGAAATTTCTTTAAACAGAGATCCATTAAAAGCAAACACTACTTCTAATGGTGAGCCAAATGACAAAATAGATCTAGCGATTATAGAAGAAAATAAAAAAGCCCTAGAAGAATACGAGAGATTAAATGAAATAGAAAAATTTTCACGAAATTTGATGTCTAATATTATTGCTTCTCAGCCAGTGGGTGGCACTATGGACCAAAGTAGCCAAGATTTAGTTATTTCAAAAGCCATGGGCGAAATACCAAACAGAGCCTATTCTGGAATAACAAAAAGTACCGATTTGAACTTGTTGAAGACTGACAACACAAACTTAAATAAGAATATGACTGATTATGTAAGAAGCTACTCCATGGAAACAGGTAAGCTTCCAAATATAATAGGGGCTGATTTAAACGCAATCAATTCATTTATTGACGGTAGCGCAACAGCAAAAACAGAAATTTTAAAATTTATTGATAAGTATCAAGCAATAGTAAATAACCTAATAAAAATGCCAGTTCCCGTTGCAATAGGTTATTATGATATAAATTATCATTTATCGGTTATAAATGATTTAGAAATAATAATAGCTATCGAGAAAGATATAGTAAATTCTGGCCCAGATTCATTGGGACTTTTTTCGAACTTAACATTATACAATGATACTACTCAAACCCTTCTTTCAAATTTATCTGTAATTGATGGTGTTTTAAATATACAAAGATAGTTATATAATAAAAGTAAGAATGACTCTACAGAAGAGATTTGATTTCAAATAAACAAAAAAAATGAATTTTCAAAAAAATCACATACAAAAGATACCGCTGATACTAATTATTTTTGCTTTATTATTTAGTTCGATGTTTTTTTCTGCTCCCCAAATAACAAGTGCCCTAGTTGACTCTCTACTAAATGCAGTTAAACCTCAACTCGTTACCGACCCGGCACACACATCAGCAACTGTTGGAAAAACAGTATGGGATAAATTGCAAGTGCTCGCTGTGGCTAGTGCAAAAGTCACTGCAAGAATGTTGGCAAAGAAATTTATAGATAATGTAACACAAGCAACTGTGTCTTGGATAAAAGGTGGTATGAATGGTAATCCTGCATACGTAAGTAATATAGGTAAGTTCCTAACAGGTCCAGGTGGTGTTGGTGACCAAGCCTTCGGAGAGTTTTTTGCAGACAATGGACTAAACTTTCTTTGTGAGCCTTTCCAACTTCAAGTGAAGCTTGCGCTTCAACTAGGTTATGGTGCTGGTTTGAAACAAAAAATTGGTTGTACTCTCAGTACAATAGGACGAAACTTTAATACCGCCGTAGATACCGCCAATGTTTCTCTGGGTGGTATAAACGTACTTAGTAGAAATGGAAGCGATTTTAATAGCAGGGGAGGTTGGAATGCTTGGCTTGTAAACACTATTCGCCCTGAAAATACTGCTAACGGCGCATATCTTATTGCAAAAGGTGAGCTAGACGCCAGTATCGTTACCGCCTCAGGTGAAAAATTAAAATTGTTGGACTTTGGTCAAGGTGCACTTACTTTTACCAGGTGTGTAGATACATATTATGATGCAAGTGGTAATCCGACTGGTGATAAATCTCCAGAATATACAGACACTCCTGGGAGTAGACCGCCATATCCATTTACAAGAGAACAAATTGATCAAGATGGTATAACTTCTAAACAAAACTGTGTTGTAAAAACTCCTGGTTCCACCATTACCGGCATGCTCACTGAGCAATCCGTTACGAGCATAAAACAAGGAACCCTGAGCGCTTCTTTGTCTGATGGTATAGATGCTGTACTAAACGCATTAATGACTACAGTATTAAATAACCTAAAAAAAGGTGTGCTAGATAATAATCCTGCTGACCATGCAGCTTACACTTCTTCTCTAGATGAAGCATGGACAGGGGCCATGTATAATGCCAACACAGACTTATCATCTATATATAACGAACAAGCAACTTGGAATAACACAGACTGGAGTAACCCAACAACAACTTTTCCAAAAATTACTCTTCCAACCCTTCCAACCATAAAATACGGATCTACAAATTGGGACTGGAACTCTTCATTCACTTCTTATGTTCCTGCACCATATTCTCCTTCAACTCCCTGGGTTTTTGATCCGACATCTTCACTTACTCCTTGGAATTATAATCCTGGTTCTTCTATAGCTACAGCATGGGTATATGGTCCAAACTCCACTTCTTCTCCATGGACATACAATCCAGTAAATCCAACGGCACCTTACACAAATACCGAGCCATGGACTTATGATCCAAATTCTAAATTGACACCATGGGATTATAATTTAAGTTCTCCTACCAATACTCCTTGGATTTATGGCCCTAGCTCTACATCTTCTCCATGGACTTATGATGCGGCTACAAAATCATGGGTATACAATGCTGAAAAGATTTCTACTTGGAATTTCAACCCTGGCAATTCAACTGCTCCATACGCTGTTGATGCTCCTTGGGTGTTTGATGTAAATTCAAAATTGACACCTAATGATTACAGTCCAACCTCGCCTACAAATACACCTTGGGTTTATGGTCCTAGCTCCGCTTCTTCCCCATGGAGCTACAATTCCACTTCAAAATCATGGGAATACAACGCTGGCTTCCCAACGGCTTGGACTTACAATCCTTATTCATCAAGTTTGTGGAGTTATAATTCAAATACTTCTAACACATGGACATATAATGTTACCGCTCCTACTACTGGAACAGTTTCTGGAGGTGGATTTGATGCACTTGGTCAAGCCAAAAATAATGCAAATACTCTTATAAGATCTTTGCTAAAATCCGAGCTTACATATCAGAACAATTACAAAATTGCTCAAAATATGATTACTCAGGGTAGAAATGTTTTTGCTTCAACGAGTGTTTGTAATATGAATTACAATAGAAATGACGCAACATTAAGATCTCTTCTTATAAGAGCAAATGTTATTACAAATATAGATGGAGTACCAAGCTCAGAAAGAACTTTGGCTTCAATTCCTTGGAACTTAAAGATACTACAGCTTGGTTTGGATAAATCTAATGCAGATATCCTAATATTAAATAAAGCCGCAAGCGCTGTTACTGCTGCAAGTACAATATCTGCAGTAAAAGATGCGATGATTCAGGTAAATTCAACTTCATTCAACATAGATGTCCAAGCAAAAACCGTTTCAAACATCAAAACTTGGTTTACTGGTGTACAAAACATATACAATTCTCTTATTTGTCCGATAGATTTGACTAAAGTGTTGCAAATATCTACACCAGCAAGTACTTCTTACTAAGATAGTGGGGAAGGAGTCTTAAAACAAACTAAGAAAGAAGGGTTTTCGCAGAGCGAAAACCCTTCTTTTTTAGTTTGTTCATTTATTTTTTTTACAATTTTAGAGACATTACAAAAATATAATAATAAACACCCATTTGCCTTTATTTAATTTATTGCAAGTGTTATAATTTGTTAGTCTAATGAATCCCGTAGTAGAATTTTGACTCGATTATGTTCTACAACTATATATTACAAAGTGTGAAGAATAATGAGTTGTACACAGGTTTTACGTCAGATCTCAAAAAACGCTTTAAAGAACATAATCTTGGTTTAAATTTTTCCACAAAACGGTACAAACCTTGGAAAATAATATATTACGAAAGTTGCTTAAATAAAGAAGACGCTGTAAGACGCGAGCGATATTTAAAAACAACATAGGGAGGTAGATTGTTAAAGAGGAGGTTGCGGTGTTATCTATATGGAAAACAAAAAATTTAACAAGTCAAAATTTCACTACAGGACGAAAAGATTTTTTACAAAAAAATCTGTTGCATTTATTTTATCTACCATAATTATATTGGTTGGTTTTTTCTCCTTTAATATCTCTGTCGTTCAAGCTGCATCGTGCGGTTGCGCAAGTTGGAGTACGACATGTAACACTAGTCCGGGTGGCTCAAGCTTCGCAAACTGTGCTGTATTGTCTACAGTACCTGCTGGATGTACTGTTGTTCCTTTGACCTCTTTAACTCGCCAATGTTCAATATCTCAAGCGTCAAAAGCACCGATTCCACCCACTTGGTCAGTTAAATACAAAGAAGATTTAACTGGGACGATAAGCACGGGTGATTTTACCTATAAAGGTGATGGTCTTTGGTATAATAACGCATTTATGCCAGGAACAGAAAATAACAAGCAATATCAGCATGGTAATATTGCTACAGATATTCCAAACTATACACAAGCTGAAGTTACCTCAATGGGTATGCCTGCAAATATTGCTGCTTTGGCCGTCCAGTATGACACCGCTCTTCAAGAATACAATGCATCCATTGGAAGAGAAAAGGTTAATCAAACAACTGTGTGGGATATTATTTGGGGAGGTTTGGCTGGTACTGTGGGTTCGATTGCACAATTTGCTGCTGACCAAGCTGGCGGTGTTATAGCCTTCGTTCTCGAGTTCATTACAATACCAATCGCCTCATTTCTTTTGGCTGTTGCGGGTAGTATTTTGGATTTTTCTGTGCAGTTCACTATTTTTGGTACTGGCTTTACTAAAGATTTAAATGGTTCTATTCAAACCGTTTGGGTTTTACTTAGAGACACAGCAAACATTACATTTATTTTCATACTTCTATATGCTGCCATTAAGCAGATAGTTACTGGGGTGGCGGCACAAAAGATTTTGATGTCCATAATTATTTCTGCTGTTCTAATTAATTTTAGTTTTTTTATAACTAGAGTTGTCATAGACGCTAGCAATCTTGTAGCAACTTCAATATACAATCAGATACAAACGGTAACTGACGAATCTACTTCTAAAACACAAGGCTTATTAAAAGCCGTTGGAGGTTCTTCTGGGGCAATCACAAATATTGATTTGAGCGGAATGATTATGGATGGTTTAAATCTTACAACTATTTATGATAGTACTAAAAACAACAACACCGCCACTTCAGCAGCAAGTATTGTTGGTGTCTCTGGCTTATTAAACGCATTTACTAGGTTGGTTTTGTTTTTAATAACCACTTTTGTATTTTTCGCCCTTTCTGCACTTCTTATAGGTAGGTTTGTGATGTTGGTGGTGCTTATGGCCACTTCTCCTATTGGTTTTGTTGGTGAAGTTATTCCTGGAATCGGTACATTTTCTACAGCTTGGCGTAAAAGCCTTCAGGATCAAGTTTTGATTGCTCCAGCTATTATGTTTTTTATGTTGTTAACTATCCGACTTTCTCAAATTCTTGCTAAGCAAGCATCGACTGGTCCTATGATGGTATTCTTTAATTTCTTCCTTGTTGTTTATCTTCTTCTAAAATCAGTCAGTCTAACAAAGAGTTTGAGTGGTCCTATGGGCAACTTTGTAGACAAAATAGCGCAGGTAGGAACAGGTCTAGCTCTTGGCGCGGCTACTGGAGGAACAGCTCTTGTTGCAAGACAGGTAGCAGGAAGAGGAGCAAACGCACTCGCAAACAGCAAATATGGACAAAGGCTCAGCAACGCTGCTGCTTCAGGAAGCTTTATCGGCGGCAATATAGCAAAAGCAACACTTGGAACACTAAAGAGCGCATCGACTGGCACATTTGATATGAGAAATACAACCGCTTTGAAAGAGGTGCTCGGACAGGCAGGAACAATTAGCGGTATTGGTGGTGGTATCATAGACAAGAGTTACTTGAAAGCGAGTGGAGAATACGGGAAAGGACAAACAGGGTTCTCTGGCTTGATGGATAAGCAGAAAAAAGATGCTGTTAAACAAGCTGAGGCTTTTGAAGGTGCGGCGGGTGATTATGAAAAGAGAGTTGTTGATAGAGAAATAGTGGAAAGATTTAAACAAGAAGAAATAAAATTAGAAAAGCAAATTGAGGATGCAACAAGAAATGGTGAGGTCACCGAAGCCAAAACTTTGTCAAAGAAATTGGATGCAATTAAATCACAAAGACAAACTCTTCAAAACAATCCAAAAGAGGCAATGAAGAAACTTCAGGCTGCTGGCACTGGAGAAAATTTCAAGGAATCTGATAAAAATATGCAGAAGCTCGACAATGAGAAGAAAAAACTTGAAGCTGATAAATTGGCAAATATAGCTCTGCAACAAAAACTTGAAGCTGATAAGCAAAAGGCACTAACAACATTTGAAAAAGATAAAATTGAAAAAGAACTTGTTATCGCCAGAAAAGAATCTGCAAAATTAGATGACGACATAAAAACAAAAACTGAAGAACAGACAAAAGCAGCTGAAATAAATAATGATATAAAAGAATTAGACAATAAACTTAGTAAAATAAAAGATGATTTAAGTAAGAAAAATTTTGCTTTGGAAGGACTTGATAAGATGGCTGATTTTGTTGGAGGTGGAATATCTGGAGCGGTAAACAAAGCAACTTTTGGTTATGTTAGACCAAACCTAAGGGGGGGATTATCTAGTTCAACAATAGAAACAATTCAAGAAAGCAAGAATACCAAAGCGAACTATGCTAAATATATAAGAAATAAATTCCTTAGTGCTAACTTTACACCAGAAAACGCCGAGATTGCACGGGCTGCCGAAATGGGTACAAGCCAATCAGACAAGGATAAAGCCAAGGAAGAAAAAGCTGCCGATGAATTAGCAAAAAAGGTGGCTAAGCAAATGAAAGAAGACAGCAAATAACATAGATTATTAAAATTATGCAAGACAACGACAAAGATTTCAAAGATTATATAGAAACACTACCACCTGAATTAAAACAGGCTATCTATTCTATTGACTATCCTAAGAAATTGCAGGAAGTTGTAAAAAACAACAAGTTGATGATAGACCAAGCAGGGAAGCTTGAGGCCGAAACAACATTGGTAATGGCTGGGATAGAACCCATGAACAAATATTTAGGAAATCTTGTGGTAAATGTTGGCTTATCAAGCGCACAGGCATCATTAGTAGCTCATGATGTAAATGAATTGATATTCAAAAACATCAGAGAAGCTTTGAAGCAAATAAATGACCAAATACTAGAAGAAGATAAAATTATTGCTGAAACAGAAAAAGTCCAAGCTTTTGAAAAGGAGCCTACGAAAGAAGAGGTCCTCGAGGGAATAGAACACCCAGAAAATATAAAAGAAAATGAGCAATCTATTTCTATTAGTTCTTTAAAATCAAACAATGTTGGCATAGAAATGCCGAAGTTTACCTCAAATAGTATAGTTGAAGTAAGGCCTGATATTCTTCCTGAACAAATCAATCCTGCAGCAATCTTACCTGTAGTTTCGTCCGTGGTTCCAAAGCCACCTTATTTTCACAAGAATATTTCACCCGTTAGCAGTGTGACAGACAAACTAAACACCCCTGTAGTATTACCAAAAGAAACAGTAGTGATTAAAATGGATACAAAATTACCTGAAAAGAACAAACTTTCAGGTGATCCATATAGAGAAGCGGTAATTTAAAAACTAGCTTGTAGCTTATTAGCTTCTTAGGAAATACAATTAATGCATTTCCTAAAAAGCTAAAAAGCTACGGCCTATAACCTGTTAAAAATATGCAATTCCAAGTACCACAATTTATAGAAGTCGAGGATAAGATTTTCGGGCCATTTACCTTGAAACAGTTTTTATATATGGCTGGTGGTGCGGGTGCAGCAATAGCTCTTTATATGTATATTCCATATAAATTTATTGCAATACTTATTATAATTCCAATTGTCGCTTTTTCATTGGCACTTACTTTCTACAGAATAAATGATAAACCCTTTGTGGATGTGGTTCAAGCCTTTTTTTACTACATGTTGGGCGATAAGTTGTATTTGTGGAAAAAAACAGAAAAGAAACCTGCCACCGAGCTTGTTGATCAACTACAAAAGGCAAAATCTTTGGTTTCGGTTCCTAAAATGTCAGGGAGTAAGCTGAAGGATTTGACTTGGAGTTTGGACATAAAAGAAAGTTTAAATCCACTAACAAGGGAAGATCAAAAATAAAAGAGTAAAAAGTAAAAATAAAGTTTAAAGTTAAAAAATAAATGATAAATAATATTAACAAACATGATATCAAAAAAAGAAGTTATTTTTTTGCCTTAAATATTATAAAACTTATAGATATAATAATAAAAAACGGTTTGTCTTCGGAAGTAATAGCTAAACAACTAATAAGAAGCGCGACTAGTATTGGAGCTAATATCATAGAAGCACAAGCAGGAAGCAGTAAAAAAGATTTTACAAATTTTATAAGTCACGCTTTAAAGTCAGCAAATGAAACAGTTTTTTGGCTTGGGATATTGATTGATTCTGGTAAAGCTGCAGGTCAGGATGTCGATTCACTAAGAAAAGAAGCTGTGGAATTAGCAAATATCCTTGGATCTAGTATAATTACACTGAGAGGGAAGAGGTGATTTGTTATTTTTAATTTTATAATTTTATTTTTTCACTTTTCTCTTTACTTTTTACATTTGAATTATGCCCATATCTAAAGCCACACAAGAATTTGTTCCAATAAAAGAAATACGTGACGGAATTGTCATATTAAAAGACGGCTCAATGAGATCTGTTGTTATGGCTTCTTCTGTAAACTTTGCTTTAAAGTCTGTAGATGAACAGCAGGGTATTATAATGCAGTTCCAAAATTTCTTGAACGGTTTGGATTTTTCTATTCAAATATCTATTCAATCTAGAGAATTAGATATTCGCCCATATTTGGCTACGTTGGAGGGAAGATACAAAAATGAGGTAGGGGATCTTATGAAAATACAAATTAAAGAATACATTCAGTTTGTGAAAAACTTTGTTGAGCAAACAAGTATAATGACTAAAACATTTTTTATAGTAATACCATTTTCTCCATCAACCTCAGGTTCGCAATCTTCAAGTGCTTTTGGTCAACTATTAGGTGGATCACCTCAAGTAAACACGGGAAACAAAAACCATTTTGATGAAAATAGAACGCAAATGGAGCAGAGAATTGGCACAATTTCACAAGGTTTATCTAGATGTGGTATTAGAACGGCACAGCTTGGAACAGAGGAAATTGTAGAATTATTCTATAAAATATTTAACCCTGGAGATATGGAGAAACCAATTATTCCAAATTAAAAAAGTAAAATGAAAAGATCAAAAATAAAATTCAAAATAGAAAATTTAATTCAAAAGAATGCGTTTATAATTTTACATTTTTCATTTTTATCTTTAAATTTATAACATTATGTCATTACTGGATTTTTTAAAACCAAAAAAGAAAGAGGAACAACTTACATCATTCTTGCCACAAGAAATATATGAGGCTGGTGTTTTGGAGTTGCAAGATATTATTGCGCCATCTGCATTAAAAATATCACCCAAGCAGCTAAATCTTGGAGAAAAAATTGTTAGAACGTTTTTTGTTATTTCATACCCTCGTTATTTAACAGAAAGTTGGTTTTCTCCTGTAATAAACCTTGATAAAGTTTTTAATATTTCAATATTTATACACCCTGTAGATACAGCTAAGGTTTTAAAACAATTTCAAAAAAAGGTAGCTGAAGTACAAAGCCAAATAAATGAAAGAACAAAGAAAGGGCTCGTGAGAGATCCGATGCTTGATACCGCATCTCAAGACCTAGAATCTTTGCGCGACAGTCTAATGCAAGCCCAAGAAAAGCTGTTTGATGTCGGTCTTTATATCACTTTATATGGCGACACTGAAAATGAGTTGGACAAAATAGAGTCAGAAATCAAATCAATCCTAGAGTCTAAAATGATATATGTAAAACCAGCTCTTTTCCAACAAGAACAAGGTTTCAAGAGCATTCTTCCTATAGAAACGGACCTTTTGGAAGTACACTCTAAGCTCAACTCTTCACCATTGTCTAGTATTTTTCCTTTTGTTTCTTTTGACCTTACATCTGACAAAGGTATTCTTTACGGTATAAACAGACACAATGCCAGCTTGGTCATTTTTGATAGATTTTCTTTAGAAAATTACAGTTCGGTTACTTTTGCAAAGGCTGGTTCTGGTAAATCTTATTGTACAAAACTAGAAATCCTAAGAAGCCTTATGTTTGATATTGACGTTATGGTTATTGACCCTGAAAATGAATACGCTGCGTTAGCAGAGGCGACAGGAGGGAAGTCTTTCAATATTTCTCTAAACTCAACGAGCCACATCAATCCTTTCGATCTTCCTGTGCCAGGAGAAGATGAGTCACCTGCGGATGTTTTAAGAAGCAATATTATAAACCTTGTGGGTCTTTTCAGAATCATGCTTGGTGGACTTACCCCTGAGGAAGATGCGATTATAGATCGTGCTATTTCTGAGACTTATGCACTTAAAGACATTACTCCAGACTCAGATTTTTCAAATGTTGAACCGCCTCTACTTTCTGACTTTGAACTTGTTCTTGCGGGAATGAAAGGGGCAGAGTCTATCGTCCAAAGACTTTCAAAATATACAAGAGGTACTTGGGCGGGTTTCCTAAACAAACCAACAAACATAAATATTAACTACAAATTTATTGTATTTTCAATTCGTGATATGGAAGAGGAGTTAAAAACAGTTGCGATGTATATTATCACCCACTATATATGGAATGCTGTAAAAAGAAATAAAAAGAAGAGACTTTTGGTGGTGGATGAGGCTTGGATTATGATGAAGTCAGATGACGCTGCTTCTTTCTTGTTCTCAATGGCAAAAAGGGGACGAAAATACTTCTTGGGCCTTTCCACGATTACTCAAGATGTGGAGGACTTCTTAAAATCTCCTTATGGACTTCCTATCGTTACAAACTCTTCAATGTTGATACTCTTGAAGCAGTCTCCAACCGTTGTTGATAATCTTCAAAAAGTATTCAACCTAACTGATGAAGAAAAATACCTTCTTTTGGAATCAAATGTGGGGGAGGGAATGTTCTTTGTGGGTTTAAAACACGTGGCTATCAAAATCATTGCCTCATATACGGAAGACCAGATTATTACTTCAGATCCATCACAATTGTTTAATATTAAAAAAGCAAAAGAGGAGTTAAAAATGACGCAGGGACTGTAACACAGGTGGTAGGAGGTAGTTTGTAGCTTTTTAGGAACTAAAATAAAGTATTAATTTTCTAAGAAGCCAAGAAGCTACCGACTACAACCTAGTTATGTTATAATTTATATCAAGATGTCAGGTTTATTAAAAAAATCAATTCAGCTCTCTCTGATACTAATAGCTTTTTATTCTATTGGTGTTGTTGTGGCCCAAGAATCTGTTTCTAATTCTATTTCATCAGTTAATTTGAGCTTTTCACCATCCTCTCCACGAGCTGGCGATAGTGTTGTTTTTACTGTTTCAAGTGAATTATTAGATTTAAGCTCGTCAAAAATTGTTTGGTATGTAGATGGTGTCGTTAGAAGAGAAAGTACGAGTAAGAGTATCGTAATAAAAACAAAAAACACTGATGAAAAGATAAATGTTAGGGTTGTTGTTGGAACTTCAGATGGAATAATAAAAGAAACATCTAAAGATCTGTCTTTAGCTGGAATAGACCTTGTAATAGAGCCGATGTCTTATACTCTTCCTTTTTATAAAGGCAAACCGTATTTTGTGGCTGAAGGTAAAGTTAAAATCATCGCTCTACCAGATATAATGGTTAGTGGTATAAAAATACCCGCTAAGAATTTAAATTTTACTTGGTCTAGAGATAATAATGTTTTAGCTGATAATTCCGGGAAAGGACAAAACTCGATTGTTGTAAATAGTATTATTCCTATAAGAGATATCAATGTTGCTGTCCAAATTACAGATGAGTCTGGCAACATCTTGGTAGAGACATCTAAATTAATTGTAAAAAATGATCCGAAAATATTGTTTTTTGAAAACAGTCCTTTGTACGGTATATTGTACAACAAAGCTATTTTTGGAGACTATTTCCTTGGGAATAAAGAGGAGTTAAGTATTGTTGCAAAACCTTTTTCTTTTGATTTTCTTACAGACTCATCTCAAAATTCTGATTATTCCTGGTATGTAAATGACGGTTATGTATCGCCAGCAGGAAAAACAAATGAAATAATAATGAGACAAGCGACAACCACACAAAAAGGAATTGCGTCTATATCACTTGATTTAAAAAACATTAATAAAATAAATCAATATGCAAGTGGTGGTTTCAGTGTACTATTTGGTGAATAATATATTAAAATTTTATGAAAAAATCAAACTTTAAAAAAATATTAGCTGTGAGTTTATCAATGTTTATTATGTTATTTGCAACGTCAGCACTTGCTGTTCAATATGTTCCTTTGGAGGGAAACGCTTTTCCGGGAGTAACTGTGTCTCCTTCATCCCTTACTGTATATTTGAGCTATATTTTTAGTTTTGGTATTGCGGTTGCTGTTGCTCTATCTTTGGTGATGATAATTTGGGGTGGTGTATTGTACATGACAACCGATTCTTGGATGGGGAAGGACGAGGGTAAGACTAAAATATTAAGTGCATTAGAAGGTTTGGGAATAGCCCTTATATCTTGGTTAATACTTTATACAATAAATCCTGCGTTGGTTGATTTTTCAAACAATACTCTATTAAACTAGTATAAAAATGTCTAGAAAAAATATAATTATTATAATATTAGTATCTGTAGCACTTATAATAGGTGGTTTATTATTTTTCTATTTGTTTTCAGGTAAAACTACAACCGCTCCGCCAGTTACTACGTCGACGACAAGCCCTTTTGGAACCGCTTCTGGAAACAAACCTCCCCCTACGACCGGCACACAAACAACACCGACTGGAGAGATCCCTGCGGAGACAAAAAATCTTTCAGAACTTGTTCAGCTTTATAGAAGTCCAACTTCTGGATCTGTTTTCTTTTTAAATGGTAGTGGTCAAAACATTATTAGGTTTACAGATAGAGCAGTTGGCCATACATATGAATACGAAACAGAAAGTCTCACAGGATCACCAAAAAGAATTACAAATACAACTGTTCCCAAAATACAAGAGGCTGTTTGGTCAAATACTGGTGATAATCTAGTTTTAAGATATTTAGAAAATAACACCGACAATATAAGTAGTTTTTCTGCAAAAATATTACTTGATCAAACTATATTAAACGTACCCCAGGAGTTAACAGGCTCATTCTTGTCATTAAATACCAAACAACTAGCTATAAATCCAAAAGGGGATAAAGTTTTTTCTATCGTAGATAAAAGTGATAAGTCTGGAACATATGGCTACACCACAAACCTAGATGGTAGTAGTAAAAAAACAATTTTTGATTCTCCGATTTCTTATTGGAACATTTCATGGCCAAAAGATAATATTGTAACTTTCACAACAAAACCTAGTTATATGGACGCGGGTTTGTTGTATTTCTTTAACACACAAAACTATGCTTTTGATAGAATTCTTGGAAATATAACCGGTTTATCTACCGTAACAAACAAAGATGCGAGTCTTGTGGCATATTCTTCTAGTATTAATGGATCTTTTTCTCTTGATGTTTACAGTGCGATAAACAAAATAAGCTCTGGTTTGAACATAACAACCTTGGCAGATAAATGTGTGTGGGGAAATAGTAATAGCAAGGTTTTGTATTGTGCAATACCACAAACAGTTTTGACAGGTAATTATCCTGATGTTTGGTACCAAGGTTTAGTATCGTTTAGTGATAATATTTGGAAAATAAACACAGAGACTGGTGCTATGGAGGAAATATACAAAATCGGATCAAATAAAAGTGTGACTATAGATGCTTTCGATTTAAAAATAAGTCTGGATGACCAATACTTGTCCTTTTCAAACAAATCAGACTTAAGTTTGTGGTTGTTAAAACTCGTTCAGTAGCTTGTAATAATTAGTTTTAGGAATACAAAAGAAGGGGGGGGCGCTTCTTTTGTATTGTTTGTTTATTTAACGTATTTTATGATCAATCTTCTTTCTCTTCCTTCTCCTATTGATTCTGTTTTTATGTTTGGTTGGCCTGAAAGGGTACCGTGTATGATAAGTCTTTCATAAGACGACATTGGGTCCATCTCAACGTCTGTCTTCATGTCTCTTGCCCTATTTGCAAGTATTCCTGCAGTCATTTTAAGTTTGTCTATCATTGAAGATCTGTAGTCATTTACATCTATTGAGAAGTCAGCAACCTCTTCTAAACCCTTACTGGCGATTCTTCTTATTAGGTGCGATAGGGCTTGGAATGTTTCGCCATTGTCTCCTATAAGCAGTCCCGATTCTGGGCTTTTTATTCTATATAGTTTCTTTTGTGATAGGGCATCTTCTGATTCCTCCACAATATCATATCTAACCCCCATATTATTAAGGATGTCTTCTATTAGTTTTTTTGTGTTTTTTTCATTATTCATATGTTGTTTATAGCAAATATTTTACTTTTTTACCACTTGTTTAGTATTGTTTTTGTATTTACTTCTTATATATAGCTCCTGTCCTATTGCAAATAAACTACTTGTTATCAAGTATAAAGACACAACTAAAGGGAAGTTTTTGGCTATAAAAAACATAATAACTGGCATTACGTACTTCATCTGCATATTCATGCTCTTTGCCAATTCATCACTGAAAGCTGGGGTTTTGTCATCCTTCTTCTCCACTTTTTTAGGTGTAGGAATAGTAATCTGCATTTGAAGAAATTGAGAAACGGCAACTAACACTGCAAAAAATATACTTTTATCAGCAACGCTTATTCCTAAAAAGTTCATATTTATAATTTCTGGTATTTTTGTGAACGAATATATTGTTTCTTGGTCTATCTGTGGTAACCCTCCTTTAAGAAAAACCCAATATAAAGCAATAAGAACTGGGAGTTGTATCAGCATTAAAAAAATACCAGCAAATGGGTTTATGCCCCTGTCTTTATACAACTGCATTGTTTTTTCCGCTTGAACTTTTTTATCGTCTTTGTGTTTTAGTTTTATCTCATTCAATTCAGGTTCAATCTGCTTCATTTCGAATTGGGTTCGTATAGATTTCTGTGAAAGAGGGAAAATAATCACTTTTATAACACAAGTAAAAAGAATGACGGCTAGACCGACATTGTGGAAGGGGATTATGTCTATAAACAAGATTAAACCATTATAAAGTGGGGTGTAAAAAAAATTGTGAAATATAAATGACATGGAGCAATTCTATACGAAAATAGCCAAATATACAAATTGAACACTATAAGGCAAAAACATGGTTGTGAGGAGAAAAATACTTAGTTTGCAAGTTTTTCAAAAACAAATTTTACATCTTTTTCTACTTCTTTATAATTTAGGGGTTCATTTACTTTTTTCATAAAAAAAACTATTGTTTTTTTAAATTTTGGGTTGACTTTTGGTATGTTTTGTTCTATATAACCACTTATTTTCCTTTTTATTTTGTGTCTCCCGACAGAGGTTTTTTCATTTTTTTTAGAGATTACTATAGCAAAACCTGGCTTATCTGTTTCTTTCTTTGATGTTTTGGCAAACAAAAACTTTCCAAAAGTTGATATTCCTGTTTTTGTTGTTTCTTCAATATTTATCCTTGTTGCTCTATACTTACGACTTAACATGGTTTACCCGAGAAAATTTTTACTGATAAAGGTGTTATTGTTTTAAAAACTCTTCTTTTTAAATTATAAACAAATTTAAATATATAAATTAATGTTTATCAGAAAAACCTTCAATAACGTCTGTAAAAACTTTAACGGGTTAATTATATACTTATTTGGTGTTATTTCAACAAAAAAGGGCCTATTATGGCCCTTTAGTGAATTTATACAGATAGTTTTGCTCTTCCTTTTTGTCTTCTTCTTTTTATGGTGTTTTTACCATATTTACCCTTACTTCTAACAAGAAAACCGTGGGTTTTTGCTCTCTTTCTTTTTTTTGGTTTGTATGTGAATGACATAATTTAAAAGTAAAATGAAAAAAGTAAAATAAACAATCTCATTCACTTACAATGCAATATAACCCAAATCGATAGAAAATACAAGTCTTTTTATCTTCTGTTTCGGTTATAATGATTGATGAATTTTATTTATAGTTTGTGATTATATTTTTTCATTTTTCATTTTACTTTTTTAACTTCCTTGTCCACTAGTTGTACACAACTTATTCACAATAAAAAATTTCTTTTAAGCAGGAAATCAATTTATAATTTACACCAATGATTGAAAACAAAACACTTTGGAATAATGTACTCGCCCAAATAGAACTTGGCATCTCTAAGGCAAATTTTAGTATGTGGTTTAAAGACACATACATCATTAAGCAGGAGGACGGTATTGTTTTTTTAGGGGTACCAAACGTTTTTGTTAAAGATTGGCTTTTAAACAAATATCACAAAGACATTTTGAAAAATTTAAGAAGTTTTGGAGAACACATAAGAAACGTTGAATATGTTGTTTCTAAAGAAGAAAACAAAACTGTTGTAAAAGAAGGACTAAATCGTTCAAATGAGCTTCCTTTAAATAGTTTTTATATAAACAAAGAAGACAACCTAAATCCAAAATATACTTTTGATACTTTTGTTATTGGTCCTTTTAATGAGCTAGCACACGCAGCTTCACAGGCAATACTTAAAAAAACCGCAGCTTATAATCCTTTGTTTATTTTTGGTAGCACTGGCCATGGAAAAACACACCTTATACAAGCGGTGGGGAACCATTTTAAAACCGCTGACCCTAGCAAGAAGATTTTTTATATGACATCTGAAAAATTTGCTAATGATTATCTAAACTCTTTAAATAGCGGAAACATTAATACTTTTAAAGAGAAATATAAAAAATATGATTTGTTGATAATAGATGATATTCAATTTTTATCTTCAAAAACAAAAACCCAAGAGGAGTTCTTTCATCTTTTTAACAGTTTTCATGATGGTGGAAAACAACTTATTTTCTCTTCAGACAAGCATCCAAACTTTATAACAGATATTGAGGAGCGTATTAAATCTAGGTTTAATGCAGGTATGATTGTAGAAATACAAAAGCCAGATTATGAGTCCAGAATACAGATTTTTAGAAAGAAGTCCGCCCTTATGAACCTTAATATATCAAATGATATCGTTGATTTCTTGGCTTCTACAGTAGAGGGCAACATTAGAGAGTTGGAGGGTATTCTAAACCTTATTTTGTGCCAATCAGACCTTAAAAACAAGGAATTAAACATAAACGAAATAAAAGAACTTCTTAAAAACACATCTAAACCAAAGAAAAATGTTTCTATTAAAGATGTTATTCGTGTTACTTCGGATTTTTATGGTATTGAAGAGATAGCTATTTTTGAAAAGGGTAGAAAAAAAGAAGTAATCAAACCAAGACAGGTGATAATGTATCTTTTAAGAGAGGATTTTGATATTTCTTTCCCATCAATAGGAGACAAGGTGGGTAACAGAGACCATTCTACAGTCATACACTCTTATGAGAAAATTAAAAATGATTTAAAGTCAGACCCAGAGCTTGTTCAAGAAATAGATCAGATTCGTTCGATGTTGAAGTAGTTTGTTTTGTTTAATGATTGAATTTTGAAAATGTTTTGTTTGAGTTGTGAATAAAACTATGGATAAGTTATGGATAAGTTTCTCATAACAAGTTTAAGTAGTTGTTAATAAGTTCTTTATAAGTTTTTTATAAAAAAAATAGAAACAAATAAATAACATGAAGTTTGTTTTGGGTTTTAAAATAAGCTTACTGGTATTGATAGGGTTACTATACACATATAAACATCTGTAATAATAATTAATAGATATTATAAAAAAATAAAATGAAAATAGAGTGTTTAAAAGAAAAACTTCATATTGCGATTTCAAAAGCAGAAAAAATTGTAACTAAAAATATTAATCTGCCTGTTTTATCGTGCTTACTACTAGAAACAAAAGGAAACACCCTTATTATAAGATCTACGAACCTAGATTTAGGGGTAGAAATATTAATCCCTGTGAAAGTAGAGGAACCAGGCAAGGTTGCGGTACCAGCAAACATCATAAGTAGTTTTTTAAACAATCTAAACGACGACAAAAACATCAACCTTGAAACAAAAGAGGGGATATTAAAGATATATACCCAAACAAACGAAGTAAACATAAAAACACAATCATACGAAGATTTTCCAACTGTTCCAATGATAGATAATGAGAAAAACTACAAAATAAATTCAAAAGACCTTATTACAGGTATTAAATCAGTAATATATAGCGCATCTTTATCTAGTGTTAAACCAGAGCTCGCTAGTATTTATATACACTCAAACGAAGAAAGCTTGGTGTTTGTTGCCACAGACTCCTTCAGACTTGCAGAAAAAACAATCAAAACAAGAAAAAACATAGATATTAATAGTGTTTTAATTCCTTTTAAAAACGCAGCAGACATACTTAAAATAATAGACAACACAGACACCGATATAGAGATTAATGCCACAAAAAACCAAATATCATTCACTTTTAACGGAATATATTTAATTTCAAGAGTTATAGACGGCGTTTTTCCTGATTACAAACAAATATTACCAAAAGAAGAGAAAACGAAAGTGGTTTTGCTAAAACAAGACCTGATAAACTCATTGAAAATATCAAATATTTTTTCCGATACATTTAACCAGATGAATATAAGTGTTAAAAACGGAGAAAAAACAATAAAAGTAAAAACAAAAAACAACAACATAGGAGAAAGTGTAAATAAAATAGAAGCGAACATAGAAGGGGAAGACATAGAGGTAAATTTTAACTACAAATACATAATAGACTGTTTGTCATCAATAAATTCAGACAGCGTCTCACTCTCTTTTAATGGAATAAATAAACCACTAGTCTTGAGAGGGGTGTCAGATAAAACATTTACATATTTAGTAATGCCGATGAACCGCTAACCAGGAATTAGCTTGTAGCTCAGTGGCTTCTTAGAGAATTTAATTAAATAAATTATTCTAAAAAACTAATAAGCTAAAAGCTACGACCTACAACCTATTAAAATGTTTGACATAGCAAAATACCTAGAAAAATTTAAAATATTATCCAATTCAAGGTTTTTTTTAAGAAATTCAGTAGTAGAGGCAGTAAAAGAAGTTTGTGGAATAGAAATAGAACCAGCAAAAATAGAAGTTAAAAACTACACAGCAAGAATAAACGAAAAACCTATAGTAAAAACACAAATATTTATAAAAAAAAGCAAAATAATTGAATTGTTAAACAAAAAAACTGGAGGAAAAGTAAGTGAGATAGTTTAAAAAACACATATATAATATGTGTTTTTTAAAACAAGCTACTTAATTTTTATTCCAATAGAAGCTTCCCCTTTGTTATAAACACTATCATAAACAACAACTTTTAAATCATTAATTCCAACAAAGAAAGAGTTTGTTGAAGAGGGTACAAAGTTTAGTATAAAAGGAAAGGCGTCTGAAGACCCAACAAGCTCCTCATTTAGATAAAAATTCGCTTTAATAATCTGATATTTAGCAGTGGTTGAAAACATAATACCAATACGACCATCTTTGTCATACTCATTGTTTAGTAAAGGAGAAATGATTGTAACTCTTGGTTTGTTTTGTTCGGTGTGAATATCATCAAGGGCGGTTGGTTTGGTTGTAGAGGCTTGTGGGTGGGCTGTAACCCAATTTTGGACAGAGTACTCCCAGAAACTAAACTGAGAATCGTCAGCGGGATATATTGGTGCTGGACCCAAAGGATCTTCTTTGTTTAACCAATAAAGGATTGAGTGGACATTTGGAATAACAACTTCAAGTTTTGTTTCTTCCGGCGTCAGTTCAGTAGCAAGCTTGCCAGAAATTTTATCAATAAAATAAGTTTCTTCACCCTGCCAAACACCACGAAGAACAGGTTTGATTGAGCGATCTATTGGGGCAGGTTTTACAAAAGTTTCTCCAGTTGTGCTAGCAAGTGCTACAGCCATTACCTCATGCCATAGGGGAACAATGATTGTTCCCGCAACTTTCTTTTCCATAGAGGTGTTGTTGTTGTTTCCAGCCCAAGCACCAACAACTATTTCAGGCGTGTAACCAATAGTCCAAACATCTTTATAATTGTTTGTGGTTCCTGTTTTAGAAGCCACTTGTTTGCCAGTAAAAAATAAAGGAGAGTTTAATCCATAAGCGGGTATTTTTGCCATATTATCAGACAAAACATCAGAAATTGTTTCGGCGATGTTTGGAACAAGAACAGTTTGGGGATTTGGATTAAATGATTCAATAACATTTCCCTGCAAATCTTCTACTGAAATGATCCCTGTGTAAGGGTTTCTTACCCCATCATTTGCAAACACCCCATAAGCGCTGGTCATATCAAGTAAAGAAACTTCACCCCCCCCAATAACCAAAGTTAATCCATATTGATTTGGATCATCAGAAAGACTTTTTATTCCCATAGATTTTGCTGTTTCTATAGAGTCTTTAATTCCTGCAAGATATAAAGTTTTTATGGCCGGAATGTTTCTTGATTGAGCGAGTGCATTTCGTAGAGAAATAGGACCCAAATATTTACCATCATAATTTTCTGGCATATAACAAGCGGTAGAAGAAGAAATAACTGCATCGGGATTTATCGGGTTACCATCAGGTGTGCAGGTGGTTTGAAACTCTGTAGGGAGGTCAAAAAGTACAGTGTCTGGCGTATAGCCTTTCTCGAAAGCGGTTGCATAAACAAAAGGTTTAAATGTAGAACCGGGCTGTCTGTGGGCAAGGGCAACGTTAAAGTTGCCGTCTATTTGTTTATCAAAATAATCCCTAGAACCAACCATGGCTAATATTTGTCCTGTTTTAGGATCAATGGCCACGACAGAAGCGTTTTCCGCATTAAAATTAATTTCGTTTTCCAAAGCTTTCCTTTTTACGATTTCCTCAGCTTTAGTCTGAAGGTCAAAATCTAACGTTGTGATGATTTTAAATCCTTTTTCTGTTACTGCAACATCTCCATACTTTTCTACCAAATACTGTCTTATAAACTCCACAAAATGCGGCGCTCTTATACCATATTTTTCTTGTGGAAGAAAAGAAACTTTTTCTTTTGTGGCCTCATCATATTCCGTCTGAGTTATAAATTTGTTTTCGAGCATTTTTAAAAGAACAAGTTTTTGTCTTGTTGTGAGTTGGGTTTTGTTTTGTCCATAAGGAGAATAATATGTAGGTGCTTTTGGTATTGCAGCAAGATAAGCAGCTTCACCCAAAGTAACGTCAGAGGCTTTTTTCCCAAAGAAAGCCTGGCTAGCTTCCTCAACACCATAAATTGTACCTCCATAAGGGTTAGCATTCAAATATACAGAAAGTATTTCTTCTTTTGTCATCACCTTTTCAATCTCAATAGAAAGAACCCATTCTTTTAGTTTTCTAGATATTGTTTTTTCAGTAGTAAGTAAAGAATTTTTAATAACCTGTTGTGTAATAGTAGAACCACCCTGGCTGAAACTACCAGACAAAATGTTAGAAAAAACAGAACGAACAATAGAAGAGATTTTTATACCACCATGCTGATAAAACTCCGCGTCCTCAATAGCAACAGTAGCATTTTTTATATTTTTTGAAATATTTTCAAAAGGAACAACAATTCTTTTTGTGTTCTCATGAATATCATAAAGCAAAATTTTTCCTGTGCGATCATATATTTTTGTAGACTGAGTAACTTTTCTCGTTTGAAAAGACTGAAGGTCGGGCATTTGAAAAGTTGAAATCCACAAAGCTATAATTCCACAAAAAACAAAAAACAAAGCTATAGAAATAATAAAAATTTGTTTTCTATTTTTGTTAGCCAAAAACAAAGTTTTCTTAGCTTTAGGCTTAATATTTTGATTTATATGATGACTCAATGCTTTATAATTGTCTTTTAACATAAATAAAATTATAGCACCTAAACCAATAGAAAAAAACTAATTATTGTGATAGATTTGATACATGCAAATCAATACAGATCCAAAGAAAATAGAAGAGTTTTTAACAAGGGGTGTTGAAAATATTTATCCAAACAAAGAGTTTGTAAAAAAACAATTACTTAGCGGGAAAAAGCTTAAAATGTATCTTGGTGTAGACCCAACAGGTCCAACCTTACACATGGGGCATGCTGTACCAATCAGAAAACTAAGTGAATTTCAAAAGCTCGGTCACGAAGTCGTTCTTTTGATAGGGGACTTTACTGCGATGATAGGAGATCCATCAGACAAATCTGCTGCAAGAAAACAACTTACAAGAAAGGAAGTGTTAAATAATTGTAAAGTATATAAAAAACAAGCATCAAAATTTCTAAACTTTGGTTTTTTGGGTGCAAAATTGAAATACAATTCAAAATGGTTAGATAAAATGAAATTTAGCGATGTTGTTTCTCTCGCTTCAAAAATGACTGTTCAACAAATGCTTGAAAGAGACATGTTTCAAAAAAGACTAAAAGAAAACAAACCAATACATATACATGAGTTTTTATATCCATTAATGCAAGGGTATGACTCAATTGCCATGAATGTGGATGGAGAAATAGGAGGAAACGACCAAACATTCAATATGCTCACAGGAAGAAATTTAATGAAAGAAGTGTCAAATAAAGAAAAGTTTGTTATTACAATGAAACTCCTTGAAGATTCTTCAGGAAAGAAAATGGGAAAAACAGACAACAATGCGATTTCCTTGCTTGATAATGAGTTTGAAATGTTTGGAAAAGTTATGAGCTGGACTGATGGCATGATTTTGCCAGCTTTTGATATATGCACAAATGTTCCAGTTGAAGAAATAGAAAAATATAAAAAAGATTTAGAGAGCGGTGTAAACCCAAGAGACATAAAAATTATTTTAGCAAAAGAGATTGTGGCGGTATATCATGATAAAAAGAAAGCAGAGAGTGCAGAGAAAAACTTCATAAAAACCTTTCAAAAAGGAGGGTTGCCCGAAGACTTAGAAGAAATAAAAACAGAAAATGGTAAATCTTTAGCAGAGCTTCTTGTAGAAAACAAAATAGTTTCTTCAAAAAGTGATTTTAGAAGACTTATAACAGAAGGCGCAGTAAGTAACGCAGTTTCAGGAGACAAAATAACAAATGTAAATTTTAAAATTCACGATGGAGTAACACTTAAAGTTGGTAAAAAGAGGTTTGTAAAGATAAGCCTATAAAAACGGAGGGGAACCCTCCGTTTTTAATATACAGTAAATCAAACATCACAAAAGCGGGTTTTTGCAGAGCAAAACCCGCTTTTGTGTTAAAATTATGTTATGAAAGTAATAGCAATCGATCCTGGATATGAAAGAATGGGGGTGGCTGTAATAGAAAAAATAAAAGGAAAAGAAACCTTACTTTTTTCAGAGTGTTTTAAAACTTCAACCAAAATACCTCACGAAGAAAGACTCAAACTCATCGGGGAAGAAATAGAAAATCTGATAAAAAAATATAAACCAGAATGTATGACTATAGAAACCCTCTTTTTTAAGAACAATCAAAAAACAGCAATGAAGGTTTCAGAAGCTAGGGGAGTGATGTTATTTGTTGCATCAGTGGCTGGATTGGAAGTAAAAGAGTTTTCTCCAATGGCTATAAAAATAGCAGTTACAGGATATGGAAATAGTGATAAAGAACAAGTCGTGTTTATGGTTAAAAAACTTATAGAAATCCCTCAACACAGTTCGGGACAAGTAAACAAGAATAAATATGATGATGAATACGATGCGATAGCCGTAGGACTGACATTTTTTGCTACGCAAAAGTTCAAAGTCTAAAGTCTGTAAAGTCCATAAAGTCAAAAGACGAGTTCGCGAAGCGAACTCGTCTTTTGTATTGATATATACTTTAAACTTTATAGACTTTTAACTTTCGACTAATTGTCCTACCACTCATCCAAAGGTTTATAGTCCCCTGAGTCTATTTCGTCATCATCTTCTTCGGCAATAACCACTTCCTCTTCCAACAAAACATCGACAGGAGCAAGTTCATCAAAAGCATCAAGTACACCATCAGACAAAGTACCACCTTCTTTTTCAGGTTCTTCTTCTCCAACAACTTTTTTCACCTCCTCAACTTCTTTTGCGGGTTTTACTTTTGAAGTGGCTATTTTTTTTGTTTTTTTAATCTTTGGCATTACAATTTTTAATGATTATTTTTAATATACTAACTATTTTGAACTAATAGATACATTTTCCAAAATTTACAGAAAAAAGCAAATGTATAAAACTGTGGATAAGTGCCAAAATTTAAAGAGCGAAGCCGACTATAAATTTTGAGCATCCTCGCACTGCGGGGATCCAGGTTGTATTGTATTTTTTTTACACCTTATACTTATATAAATTTTTATACTACATATCAAGCACAAGCAACCAGTATAAGTATAAGAAGAAAACACAAGAGGAGTTTCGCAAAGCGAAACTCCTCTTGTGTTTGTATTTAAATATTATATTTATTTATTCCGCATTCGTATAAACTTCCTGAACATCATCATTGTTTTCTAAATCCTCAATAAGTTTTTCTAAACCAGGAGTGTCTTCCTCAGATACAGGCATTGTTGTTTTTGGGACCCAACCTTCAACTGTTCTTTCAAACGCCCAACTAGCACTACCAGAGCTTGCAAGGGAAGTGTTATTTAAAGATAAGATATGTTTTATTTCTGCAGCAGCTCTGTTTTTGTTTGACGTAAGGCCTTCAATAATAATAGCAATTCCTCCAGGACCGTATGCTTCATAAGTAACCTCCTCCATTTCTTCTGCCCCAGCACCTACAGCTTTTTTGATAGCTCTTTCAATATTATCAAACGGCATATCAACTGACTTTGCTTTTTCTATTGCAGATTTTAAACCAGGTGATGTAACATTACCATTGGCCTTCTTCGCTTCCATTTGAAGCATTTTTGCCATCTTGGTAAACACAGAACTTTTTTGTGCGTCTGTTTTTGCCTTTAATCTTTTTATTTTTGAAAATTTATTATGTCCGCTCATATTTTTAAATTATTATTATAAATCTAAACTTTTTATTTTTCTTCCTAAATGCTTTCTTGCTCGATCCGTTATCGTTCTTCCTCTCGGCGTTCTTTCTATAAGACCAAGTTTTAGAAGATAGGGTTCGTAAACATCTTCTATCGTAGCCTGTTCTTCTGAAAGCGCTGCTGCGAGAGTATTAAGTCCTACAGGCCCGCCATTAAACTTATCTTCTATTATTGTAAGCATCGCCCTATCTTCAGAATTAAGACCTAATTCATCGATATTTAGCATTCCTAGAGCTTCTTTTACTATGTCGTTCGTTAAGTTCTTTTCACTAACCTGGGCCAAGTCACGTCCTCTTTTAAGTAGATAGTTTGCTGTTCTTGGGGTGCTTCTACTTCTCTTAGCTATCTCAGACTTAGCCGCTGACTCTATTTCTACTCCAAGTATCTTGGCAGAACGTTCAATTATTTTTTCTATTTCTTCATCTGAGTAAAATTCTAACTTAAACACACCTCCAGAAAATCTAGAACGAAGTGGAGCAGACAACATTGCTATTCTAGTAGTGGCCGCAATCAAAGTAAATGGTGGAAGGTCGAGTTGTATTGTTCTTGCACTTGGACCTTTGCCAATAATAATATCCAATGAGCCAGATTCCATCGCCGGGTAGAGGACTTCTTCAATAGTTTTGTTTAATCTGTGAATCTCATCAATAAAAAGAATATCGCCTGGTGAAAGGTTTGTGAGTATTGAAGCAAGGTCTCCAACTTTTTCTATAGCGGGTCCTGAAGTTGATTTGAGTTGAGTACGAGTTTCTTTTGCAATAAGGTTTGCTAAAGTGGTCTTTCCAAGTCCTGGGGGACCGTAAAAAAGTAAGTGTTCGGGAGGATGTTTTCTTTGTTCTGCAGCTTTAAGTAAAATTTTAAGATTGTCTTTGATATTTTTCTGACCGATGTATTCTGCCCATGAGTTGGGTCGTAAAGTTTGGTCTAAAAATTTCTCATCAGTGTTTACAGCGCTATCTGCATTGGTATTTTCAGAATTAGAAATTTTTTTATCAATTTTGCTTGACATAATGTTATTCCATGATATACTCTTTGCAGAGCCTATGTGGGGCGTTTTTTATTCCCCATTTTTATTTGTTTGAAGTTCTGAATATAAATCTCTAAACAATTGTGTTCGCAAGATCATACGGGTTCTTTTTCAAGGACATTTTGGTTTATTTCTTCGGGAATAACGCTGAAGTTATCCTTAAAAACTAATTTAACTTTTTACCGCCAGGTTTAAAGTATTGTTTAGAGATTTATGTTTTGAACATTGGTTGAATAGTATTCAAACCACCTCTTGTCCTGTATCTTATTATTGTTTAAGACTTTTGCAAGCCCCCACACCTATTTCCACATCACTTTATTGTATTTGGCAAATAAAAATACACAAAGAGAAATCGTTTTTTAATAAACGTAAATTATTTTTTAAAATAGGTGTCCGGGCAAGCTCAAAATATTTTTAAAACACAATTAATTTTGTTGTTCAAGTAGGATAGTGAATTTTGATATCGACTTCGTGAAGTCGCGTCGCTCAAGCGACCGATATGTGCGATGCACTTTGTTTTTGTTTGTATAGTTATTAGTATATTTTTTAAATGAACTATTTTACAATCAAAGCAACTCTTTAGTTTTGACGAAAATTTAAAAAACGATATCAAAATCCAATATCTTACTACTGGTCTAGGTCTATTACACGAGAAAGCTCATCAATAGAGCTTATTCCTTTTAATATTTTTAGTATTCCGTCTTGCTTCATATCAAGAAGGTTTTGTGACTCAGCAGCTTTCTTTATTTCTCTTTCACTCGAGTTGGTCTCTATAACTTTTTCCATTTCTTTTGTAGAAAGTATCGCTTCAACAATGGCAATTCTACCTTTATAACCTGTACCATTACACTTGTCACAACCTACAGCGGCAAAAACTTTTGTTGTCTGTATTCCTTCTAGATAAGATTTGTCGTGAATACTCTCTAAAGTATTTTTAATAATTAGTTTCTCTTTTTCACTAGGATCATTTTCTTTTTTACAAAAAGGACAAAGTTTTCTAAGAAGCCTTTGTGCCATAGCAGCATTTAAGGCTGAAGGAATTGTTTTTGGATTTACTTTCAAATCTATAAGTCTAGGATATGCACCTGCGGCTGAGTTGGTGTGAAGTGTTGAAAAAACCAAGTGACCAGTGAGCGCAGCTTGAATGGCCGTGCCCGCAGTCTCGGCATCTCGAATTTCTCCCACCATGATTACATCAGGGTCTTGTCTCATTGCGGCGCGAAGTCCAGCAAGAAAAGTGTAACCTTTCTCATCTTCAACTTGTGTTTGAACAATACCGTCCAAGTGATATTCGATAGGATCCTCAATGGTAAGAATTTTTACATCAGGAGCATATATTTTTTTAATAAAAGCATAAAGTGTCGTCGTCTTACCGCTACCAGTTGGTCCAGTAATGAGAAGCATTCCATTTGGTTTGTTGATTTGTTCTAGAAGAACATCAAGAGTTCTTTTTTCGATACCAAGCTCTTCCAATGAAACAGCAATTGATTTTGGATTCAAAAGTCTCATAACAATCGATTCGTTATATGCCCCCGGAAGAAGGGAAGTTCTTATTTCTATATTGTTGTCTTTGATTTTAATACTAAAACGTCCGTCTTGAGCTTCATCCTTAACATTTAATTTTAATCCAGAAAGGAGTTTGATTCTTGAAAGTAGTAGTGTGTAAGTTGGTTTATCAAATCTAAATACATCAAGAAGAACGCCGTCAATTCTAAATCTCATTCTTACTTCAGTTTCTTCAGGCTCAATGTGCACGTCAGAAGCACCAAGTGCCAACGCACCAGCAAGCATGATTTCCATTATTTTTGAAATTCTGTAGGTTTGTTTTACACCCAAAAGATCGACAATGAGTTTTTCCACGTCAGCTATGTGTTTAACTTTGCCCATCATAACGAGGATCTGTTCTCCGGCGATATCAAAAGTACCTGCTGTGCTCTCTGAAGAGTAAGACAAATCTTTATATCTGTTCCATGCTTTTTCCAAGCTTCTTTTTGAAACCATATAAACAGAAGGGAAGAACCCTTCAGTTGAAAGTTTGTTTATAACAGCAATAGTTTTTTCATCATTTGGGGAAATAATAGCCACCTGTAATTTTTTACCAACGATCCCGAATACAGCTACGTTTGAAGCCTTAGCATCTTCTTCGTTCACTATTCTTATAGCATCACTGTTGATTGGAACGACACCAAGGTCTAAATATTCATAACCGTATTTTGCTGCCAAAATTTTAGAGACGTCTTCTTCTTCATTTTTACGCATTTCCTCTAGGCGTTTGTTTTGTTTTATTTCATCAAAATCTACCATCCCAGTTGTAAAATTTATATGCTTCTAAAGTTTATTTCGACTTTTGTTTTTATTGATAATTTAACACTTTCTGTTTTTCTGTAGTCATCTCGTGATTTACAACGGGACAAGTATGGCAATATTGTAACATTATAATTTCTATAAATGAATCGGGTAGTAGAATTTCAAGTCATTGACTTGTTTTTAAAAAAATGTAGATGTAACCAAAGACGTTTTTGTAACACAGGTCGACATTTTCAAAGTTGTACTATGGTCAACATAAAAACAACTTGAAATTTCACTACCCGATGAATCCCGTAGTAGAAAATAACATTAAGCAAATTTATCGATCATATTAATTATTAAAAATGATCTTATTTACAATATATTTCATAGTTTAAATATCCAGCTCGGAAGAGCGATGTCATTTTTCACTACCGGATGAATAGAATAACCATAAATTGCAAGGTTTTACTGACTATTTGTTCTTGTTAAAAGCCCTTGACTTTCTTTATATAATGGCATATAATATACTCTAGTAACAAATGACCACGTATTATCAGTATTTTATGGTCAATAAAACAAAATCAAAATTTATGGAAAACATTATAAATACAATTAAATACACACCAACAAAACTAGCTGTTTTGTTCATGGCAACCCTTGTTTTGTCAGTGCCAATGATTGCATCAGCTCAGTTTGATTCAGGTTTATATGACAACGTTGTATTTGACCAGGGTTTAACTTATCCAGTGTATGATTCTGGTTTAAGTGACCAAACAGTATATGATTTTGGTATGGGTGGCTCAGCAACATTTGATACAGGAATGGGTAATGGTTTTGTGTATGATTCAGGAATGAGCAACAACACAACATTTGATCCAGGTTTGAGTAACGGTTTTGCGTTTGATTCTGGTATGAGTAATGGATTTGTTTATGATTCAGGTATGAACAATGGAGTTGTGTATGATTCAGGTTTGAGCAACAGTTTTGTTTATGACAGAGGTTTAAATTACGGTTCAAATTATACATATCAAAATAGTTACGCACCATCTCAAGGAAGTCACTATCAATCTTCTGGTTCTTATTACCAACCAAATTATAATTATTCTTCAGCATATTACAGACCAAGCGCTTATGTAGCACCAGCAAGTAATTATGTAGCGGGTACAAACTATACCAATTCACAACCTTATTATTATCAATCGAACCCTACTCCAAGTTATGTTGAGCCAGTAAACTATTACTATTACAACCAACCCGTTAATGATGTGCAACCAACATATACATACGCACAACCAACCTTAGTATCAAACCAAGTTTTGGCTTACACAGACACAAGTCCAAGCTTAGACTCAATTTATTTGAGTGATATTCCAAGCACTGGTTTTGATGATTATTACGGAATAATAATATTTATTTCAATGCTTGTTTCTTGGAGTGCGATAATCTCATACATTGTTTTGAAAAGAAAAATTCAATCACAAATGGTGTTAAAAGAAGTTTGTGTTGACGCAAACAAAGCAATTCAAACAGAAAAGTCAGTATCTGAAAATTTGTTAAACAACATTACTTCAGACAGTTCAGATATAAACAAAGTTGAGGAGTATGCAAGAATGAACAAAGTTTTACTTTCGTCTGATGCTTCAATAAAAATAGTGAAACTTGCAAGAAACAAACAGATCAATGCTTCAGAATATATCAGAAGTGTTGCCACAGGAGAGTGGATAGCAATAGGAGAAGCATTAGTAAAATAATAAATACAGAACAAACACAAAACCACCTAAAATAGGTGGTTTTGTAATGATAAATGAATGTTTACTGACCATTGACAGAAAAGTTATATTAAGGTACACTGTATAAGTACGTTCTAATCTCAGGAGGAAAAAGTTATGGAAAACAAAAAAGGTTTTTCTGCGGTGTGGCTGGGGGTCAGTTGCTTAGTCGGTCTGATAATAGGATGGTTTCTTTTTACCGGAAGCGGGAAGGAATCCATAGCCGTTGCGGACGCCTCGCAGCAGGTCTCGTCAGACACTGTGAAGTGCGGGCCGGTGCAGACGCCCAAGGAAACGGCGTGTGCCTGTCCGAGCAAAAAGGCGCCTCAGCACAAAGCTACGGATCCTAAACCCGTGGCAGAAGCGCCGGCACCGACTGCAAAGATGATACCTGCCCACCTGATAAAAGTCGCTAACAGTACGGATCACGATCTCAACATCGAACACCGTATTGCGAGCGGCAAGTGGGTGTCTTACAAAGATAAGGCAGGGAATGAGATCGTTATTCTCAGAGGGGCAACCCTTACCGTGGCTGTCAGCCTCGCCGCAGACTTCGCAAGTTTGCGCGTGAAGCACACCGGTATCCTGAGGACGTGGGATGAAATAACGGTCCAGTTTAAAGACCGGCGTCCTAGCCAGGACGAGTGGAGGTTGTAAAGGTTAGTAAAACCTGAACTCCGCGAGCCAAAAGCTCGCGGAGTTTTTATTTTGTTAAACCGGCTGCATTTTTCTGTGAAATTGCAGAAAAATGCGGCCGTTTTTAATTTATAATAATCATTCGAGACCTGCATAAAGTATGATAAAATGGGCTTATGAATCCCGTAGTAGAATTTCAAATTATTACTTTCGTTTTTATTATCTATGGGTTTAAAATAAGGTCGTCTGTTTATCAATAGTTTTAATTTAAATTTTTAGTTGTTAGTAATAAACCCCGTAGTGAAAAATGACATTGCGCAACAGCGCGTTGAAAACGATGTCATTTTCTACTACAGGGTAAAAAAACAATTTGAAATTTCACTACCGGATGAAAGTGGTAAGTAAAAGTATTTCTGATACAGAAAAGATAGCAAAAGATTTTATCGAAAAGATATCAATGGGCATTTTTAATACAGCTCTAGTCGTTGGGCTTTACGGCGATCTTGGTTCAGGAAAAACAACATTTACACAAGCCATAGCAAAAATATTTAATATTAAAGAGGACGTTACTAGTCCGACTTATGTTGTCGAAAAGATATACGATATAGAACATAAAGATTTTAAAAAACTTATACATATAGATGCGTACCGTTTAGATTCAGGAAAAGAACTTTTAGCTATAGAATGGGAAAGAGTTTTAGTTGATCCAAGAAATATTATTTTTATAGAATGGCCAGAAAGGGTTATAGAAGTATTGCCAAAAAATCACGCAAAAATATTTTTCAAGTTTATTGGCGAAAATGAGAGAGAAATAGAGATTTGAACAGCTTGTAGCTTTTTAGAACAGTAGCTTATTAGGAACTTCAATTTCTAAAAAGCTAAGAAGCTACTTCCTACAAGCTCAAAGTTTAAATAATGATAATATAAATAAAAAATGGCTGCAAAAAATATAACTCAATCGAAGACTCTAGTGTTGTTAGATGTTCACGCGATTATCCATCGTGCTTACCATGCGCTTCCCGAGTTTGCTACAAGTAAAGGAGAGCCAACCGGCGCACTTTATGGCCTTTCTACAATGCTTCTTAAAATTATTTCTGATTTAAAACCAGATTATATTGCGGCTTGCTACGACTTGCCCAAACCTACATACAGACACGAAGCATACAAGGATTATAAAGCCGGTAGAGCAAAAGCAGATGAAGAATTAATTTCTCAACTTAAAAAGTCATACGATATATTTCACGCATTCAACATCCCAGTATATTCAAAAGAAGGATTCGAGGCTGACGATATGATAGGAACGATCGTAGAAATGAATAAGAAAAATAAGGATTTGAACATCGTGATTGCTTCAGGAGATATGGATACATTACAGCTTGTAGAAGGAGACAAAGTAAGAGTCTATACTTTAAAAAAGGGAATTAAAGACACAATTATTTATAATGAGAAAGCTGTTATAGAAAGATATGGATTTGGACCAAAGCTATTGCCAGATTACAAAGGTCTTCGTGGAGATCCATCAGATAACATTATTGGTATAAAAGGCATAGGGGAAGTGACTGCAAGTAATCTAATTCAAAAATTTGGTTCTATTGAAGATATTTATAAAAAACTGAATCCCTCGACAAAGCTCGAGACAGGAAAAGAAATTTTCCTGAAGGCGGGAATAAAAGAAAGAATAATAGGCTTACTTAAAGAAGGAGAAGAGGAAGCAAAATTTTCTAAAATGCTTGGTACCATCAGACTCGATGCACCAATAGAATTTTCTATTCCAGAAAAAACATGGAAAGAAAATATTGACGCAGAAAAAATTATTTCAGTATGGAGCGATTTAGAATTTAGAACTCTAGGAGCAAGACTAAAAGATATATTAGTACCAAAATCTCAAGAAGAAAAAGCTGTTATAAAAGCGCAAAAAAGTTCTGGAGAAACCATTAACACAGGGTTATTTGCAAGTGAAGAAGACGGACAGAAGATTAAAGAGCTTTCTGTAATCCTTTGGCTTATTAATTCAAATCTTACAAACCCAACAATAGATGATATTTTTAATTTCACCAAAGAAAAAGATTTGAAAAAGGCAGAAGAAGTGTTGATGGCTGAATTGAATAAAAGAGAATTAATAAAAGTTTGGGAAACAATAGAAAAACCACTTATCCCAATAATTCAAAAAATGCAAAATGTTGGTGTCAAAATTGATAAAAAAGAATTAGAAAAATTATCAAAAAACTACCACGAAAAATTGTCTATTCTTGAAAAGAAAATATGGGAACTAGCTCACGGTGAGTTTAATATCAATTCACCAAAACAGCTTGGAGAAATACTTTTTGTTAAGCTCGGTTTAAAGCCAAAGAATCAAAAGAAAACAGGCTCAGGATCTTTATCTACCAAAGAGTCAGAACTTGAAAAAATGCGTGATATGCACCCTATTATTCCGTTTGTTTTTGAATACAGAGAGTTTCAAAAGCTTCTTTCAACATATATTGATGTTATTCCAAATTTACTTGATAACAACGAAAGACTTCATGCAAAGTTTTTACAAGCTGGTACAACGACAGGGCGCTTGGCTTCTTCTGATCCAAACTTGCAAAATATTCCAAACCATAGTGAGCTCGGGAAAAATATAAGAGCAGCATTTATTGCAGAAAAAAACAACACGCTTTTAGCTTTTGATTATTCACAAGTAGAACTTCGAATTGCTGCATTTCTTTCAGATGATAAAAAGCTTATAGATATTTTTAAAAACGGAGAAGATGTGCACACCGCAGTAGCCGCAGAAGTTTTTAATGTAGACAAAAGTGACGTTGATAAAGAAATGAGAAGAAAAGCAAAAGTAATAAACTTTGGAATAATGTACGGAATGGGAGTCAGCTCATTGAAAGTAAATCTTGGACCCTCCTCGACAGGCTCGGGGCAAGCAACAAGAGAAGAAGCTCAAAAATATTTAGACGAATATTTTAATAAATTTAATGGACTCGCAAGATATTTAGAAAATGTGAAAGTAGAAACAGAAGGGCGAGGATACACAGAAACATTTTTTGGAAGAAGAAGATATTTTGAAGGACTAAGGTCAAAGATCCCATTTATACGTGCCATGGCGGAAAGAATGGCTATTAATGCGCCAATACAAGGAACTGAAGCGGACCTTATAAAACTCGCGATGGTGAAAATAGACGAATTTATCGCAAAAGAAAAACTTGGAGAAAAAGTAAGACTTACTCTTCAAGTACATGATGAACTCGTATATGAAGTAGATGAGAAAGTAGCAAAAGAAGTAGAACCAAAGATAAAAAATATTATGGAGTCACTGCTGTCTCTTAAAGACACGAAAGGAATAGCTCTTAAAGCCGAGGCATCTATAGGCAAGAATTGGAAGGGAATGGAGAAACTAGGGAGTAGCTTGTAGCTTTTTAGCTTATTAGAGAATACATAAATACAAAAACTAAAAGGATTTTCACGAAGTGAAAATCCTTTTAGTTTTTGTTAGCCGCAATTATTCAAGAAGATTTAATGTTTCAAGAAAATCTCGTATATCAACATTTTCTCCAGTTGGGTTTCGAATAATCATCGTTCCTCTTATAAGCTTTGCATCGGGAAATTTTTCACTAATCTTTTTAAACACGCCATCAAGTGTATTTTTTGATGTTATAAAAAAGCCTCCTGAATCATCGTTTAACTTAACATAGCTATCAAAGCCGAGTGCTCGAACCGCAGTAAAACCTAACGGAATATTATCAATTTTTTTCATACTACCATCGCTAGCTTTTTTTAGTGTGTATAAATTTACTATCACTTTTTTTAAAAACGTCTCTTCGAATGTTTTGATTCCGCTTTTGTACATTTCCTTTTCTGTTTTTGCCATCTCTCTTATGTTCATATCAACAGAGTTTTGTTGCTTTTCACAAAGAAGTTTTATCGGTTTAGTCCTACCGTTTGTTGTCTTGATTGTCCCAGACTCAAATTCTTCATCAGTAAATGGAGATCTCGCTGATGCGCCTTTCTTAAAATATTCAATCATTGTTTCTAGTGGAAGAAATTTATAAAGGCAATAAAATGACTGTGACCAGCCATTTATAAAAAAATCCTTATCAAGTTTATAATTTTCATCATCAACTTCATCTACAAATTTAACTAAGCTGTCTAGCCACGGACTATCATCTAAAAGTTTTTCATATTTTAATACATCATACACAAGCCTTGTAGCTGAATGGGCAGCTCCGCGCTCTTGGCCGTGGTGATCAATAAATACAGTGGGGAGACCGGCATTATTTCTCTCAACTAATATACCCGATTTTTCACCTGTATCTATATTGATACCTCCAGGCACCCAATCGCCTTTTTTTACGAAGGTTAATCTATTGTATTTTATTCCAGCTTCTTCCAGTAAAAAGACAGCTGCTCTACCATCAATATCCGGTTCAATCTTAACTTGTTTTTTTGACTCTGGATTAAAAACCTTCAAATCTTCTTTAAGAGAATCAACTTTGTTTCTCCCTTCATTAAGAATAGCTTCTTCTTTTTTTGAAAATACCCCACCGTGAATAACGATCTCGCTATCACCGCTAAGAAGAAGTTTTTTTATTTCGGATTCATTATTATTTTCTTCGTTCTGTATCTCCCTCATAAACTCATTATATATTAGTTTATGCGTAATGTTAATTTAACATATAAAAAAGGCTCCCGAAGAGTGGAAAGCGTTTTAAAATCACGAGGTTAAACCTCGTGATTTTTACTTTCAAGTTCTAGTCTGATATACTTTTGATATGAAAAAAACAATTACAATAATTTTATTAATCATTGTGGTTATTTGGCTTGGGTTTGAAGTTGTAAATTATCCAAATTTTGTTTCAGATGTTGATAACCACAAGATACTAAGAGCTGAATATCCTGGTATAACCGTCTCTGGACCAAGATACTTACCACTTTTTATGAAAGGGTTTTATCATTTATTTCCATCCCTCTATGAACCAACGGTGTAAGTCACTTGTTTACAAAGGACTTACTAACATAGAATGAAGTGGAATAAATAAAAAAATACCGGGACAGCCCGGTATTTTTTTATTATTTTTGCTCTTCTAAAAACTTAATTACAGCATCGTTCACAAGCACCATCTCTACATAGGCTTTTACTCTTTCTGGGTCGGCACCTTTGTGTTGAGAAAGGAGACTTTTAATTTCTTTTTCAACAGTTTCTTTGTTCGGTTCAATTTTTTCTTCCAATGAAATTTTTTGCAATATTAGCTGGGTCTTAGCTCTTTTTTCTGCATCCGGATACCATTCTTTTCTTAAGTCTTCCCAAGTTTTTTTAATATGTTTTAAATATTCCTCTGGTTGAAGTCCCATTTGAGCTATATCACCTTTAAACTGACCTTCCATTTTATCTAACTCACTTACTATGACAAGTTTCGGCATTTCTACTTTGGTTTCAGACACAAGCTTTTCCAAAAGCTTACCTCTTTTTTTGTCTTTTGCGTGAATTTCTTTTTCCTTAGCAATGTTTGTTTTTAATTTTGCTTTAAAATCTGCGACATCTTTAAAATCTCCAAGTTTTTTTACAAAGTCATCATTTACTTCAGGGAGTGGCAATTCTTCACCATCAACGTGCACTTCGCCTGGAGCATGAGTGTGGTTTTGATGTGCATGCATCTTGCGAATTTCTTCAATGGTCTCTTCCATTTGTTTTTCTGTAACCTCTTCAATTTTTTCTTCAACAGAATTTTCTTTTTTTGCTATTTTCTTGTAGTCAGGAAGCTTGATTTCTGGCATCACGGTAGCTTTTATTTTAAATTCAATAGGTGCGCCAATAGCAATCTTGCTTATAGCAACATCTGGTCTTCCAAGGAAATTTATTTTTGATTCTACTAATATTTCTATAGCACTGTCATTGATAGCCATTTCGCCTGCATCTTCAAGTATGCCCATTTCACCAAACTTTTCTTTTAGTTTTGCTTCTGGAACATGACCTTTTCTAAAACCAGGAATCTCAGCAAACTCCTTAATTTTCTTAAGTGCTTTTACTTTATAATCTTCCAATGCCTCAAGTGTGATTTCTGCTGTTACCTCTACCTCACAGTCTGGAAGCTTCTTTGTGTCTTTAATTTTGTATATTTTTATCATATTAGCTTGTAGGAAGTAGCTGATTAGCTTCTTAGGAAGCAAGGCTAGTCCAATTTATTAATAATTTGTTTCTAAATGTTACGAAAATGAGTGTAGCTGAAAAATGGGGAAAAAGCAAAAACAAATCAAAACGATTTTCCCAGAAAAAACCTCAAATGCATGAGGAGGTTCTTCCTGGGAAAAAAAGAAGTATTATTTCCACACTCCTATGTATAGGAGTGTGGCAGGAGACAAACTAACAGAGGGGTTTCCGCTTTGCGGAAACCCCTCTGTTCTTTTCCAGAACCCCGCCCGGACCATCCCCTAGATGGAGGC
>JAVHRR010000002.1:0-5648 GCA_036171775.1 Minisyncoccota bacterium | reverse complement strand
CAAGGTTGATTATGAGCTGCCGGAGGGCGACCGCTATTTTTTCGGCATCCATAATATTTGTAGCCCTGATATCTACATAAGGTTTCGACTCATTGATCTGATTCTTTGATGTCGTGCTATTTATCACAATTCGTGTTTCTTCGACTATCGAATCACCATCCGCGGCTGCAAAGTTTAGTTTTGGATAAATGCGATTTCTTAAAAGCTTCGCATTTTCTTCCTCAAAACCTACGAGTTCTATAATCACCATATTTACACCTCACAATGTGTAGTACTTCACTAATCTGCGCTGATAATATTATATTTGTCAGTCTAAGTCAAATAATCAATATTAAAATAATAAACACAAAAAACCCCGATTACGCCATGGCGTAATCGGGGTTTTTTGTTGTTTCAAAAGGGAAGAGTAAATGTCATTGCTGAATCTTCTTTTTTATCCCAGTTAGATGTATCAAGCCTGATGTCTTTAATATCTTTACCATCTTTATATTTTAGAAGTTTATTTTTTAAAGCGTACTCATAAACATCCTTGGTGATTCTTACATCTTCAATACAGTAGTCTATAACTTTTTGTTTTTCACCATTTCTCCACCAAACCACGGCTTCTAAGCCATGACCTGATTTATTTCGTCCAAGTGTTGATTCTGCGATACTATCAAGCTTGATTCTTCGCCCTAGTGAATTTTTTATTTCTTTAAGCAAATCTAGGCTTTTAATTTTCGTAAGATCTCCAGAATAATATTTATTTAATATCGGAATATCAAAATGATCACTATTAAAGCCTATAAGTAAATCTGCTTTTTCAAAAATTGGCCAAAGCTCGCTCAAAGTTTCTTTTGTGTAACTAGAGTATTTGTCAGTTTCATAGTCATAAATGCAGACTACAGACATATCTAAAGCGACAGGGTCATTTGAAGCAACATCCTGAAAAATATTACTTGTTTCTATGTCGAAAACGATTTTTTTCATGATTTTATTTTTTCCTAACTGTGTCATTCCCGCGCAGGCGGGAATCTAGTGTTGAATTGAATTAATACTGGATTCCCGCCTGCGCGGGAATGACAATGTGTTATATTTTTTATTTAGAGTTTATTAATTACTGCAGCAATCTTATCTTCAGTAGTTTCTGTTTCTATTCCAGTTGAAAGCTCTTTAATTTTTAGTTTACCCGTTTTTACTTCGTTTTCACCAAGAATAATGACAAATGGTATTTTGTTTTTGTCCGCATATTTTATTTGATCACCAACTTTTTTTGTAGAATAATCAACAGCTATATTTAGACCGATCTCTCTTAGTGTTTGGGCCAAATCTTGAGCATAACCAATAGATTCATCGTTCATTACACATAGATATAACTGTGCAGCAGGCTTAATTTGTGGAAGAAGTTTGTATGTTTCCAAAATATCTCTTATAACTACGTCGCCCATACCAAAACCAACCGCTGGAACAGCTTCTTTATCAAACATTGCCAATAGCTCATCAAATCTTCCGCCACCAAATACAGCGCGAATATTTTCTGAACCTCTGTCATAAACTTCAAAAACAATACCAGTATAATAGTCGAAGCCTCTCATGATATCTTGGGCAAAAACCACATTTGTTACACCAAGTTTCTCAAGTTTCTCAATAACTTCATTTATTTCTTCAATCCCCTCAAGAAGATCTACATTTTTTGGTAGTTTTGATGAAAACTCTTCAAAGTTTTTACTATTAAATAGTTCTATAAACTCTGAACTTCTTTCTGAAATTATTTCTTGGACCAGACTTTTAAAATCATCTGCACTTATTTTATTTTTCTTATCAATAATCTTTGATATTTTATAGGCGTCTTCTTTGGAAAGTTTGAACAAGTCGTTTAAAATATAATTAACGATTTTTCTGCTATTTATTTTTATTTCAAAATCAGAATCTTTCAATCCGAAGTTTCTCATTATCTGAGAAGCCATTGAAATAATCTCAACATCAGCATTAAGATTTTTTACTCCGAAAATATCTACATTTAGCTGCCAATGTTCACGTGTTCTTCCTTTTTGTGGTTTTTCGTACCTAAAAAGGTTTGGAATAGAATACCACCTAAGAGGGAAAGAAAATTCTTTAAGTTTTGCAGCTATCATTCTTGCGACAGTCGGTGTCATTTCAGGACGTAGAGAAACTTCTCTTTCTCCTCGGTCCATAAAAGTATAAGTTTGGTTATTTACTATTTCATCACCAGATTTTGCTTTATAAAGTTCTGCATATTCAAGTACCGAAGCTCCGTATTCACTGTATCCAAAGGCTTCAACAGTTTTTTTCATTACACCAAAAATGTAATTTTGAATAGCCATATCTTCAGGATAAAAGTCCCTTACTCCTTTATAAGATTCAGTACTTACTTTTTGTTTATTTTCAACAACCGGTAATTCTGAAGGGTTGTCTTGTCCGCACAATACGTTGCTAATTTTTTTATAAAGACTTTTTGTAAAGTTTGTTTTTTTTGCCATATTAGTTAGTATTGTAACAAAATATGACTTCAAAACAACCCCGCAAAGAATTTTACAGAAATTTACCAGGTTATTATTGAAGGTTTAATTTAATAAATATTTATGACAACAAAAACTAGATCAAGTGAAAATTCACACGGGGCAAGGCTATTGATACTTAAATTATACAAAAACAGGGGAGAAACACTCCTTGAATGTCTGGAGAGATTCAAAAAAGACAATCCAGAATATAAAAATGAAAAAATGACTTACGCAGGACGACTCGATCCGCTCGCAGAAGGTGTATTGCTTGTGCTTGTTGGTGATGAATGTAAGAGTAAAGAAAAATATTTAGGAATGAATAAAGAGTATGAGGTTGATGTGCTTTTTGGATTTGCTACAGATACCTATGACGTACTAGGTATACCGCAGACTCACGCAGACTTCACGCAGACTGACGCAGAAAGAAAAAACAGAGGTCTTGCCTTGAGGAGCGAAGCGGGAAAAGGCGAGTCCTCGGGTTTTTCTGAAGTGAACATACAAGATGTTTTACAATCTTTTGTTGGTAAGTTCTCACAAAAATACCCTCCTTTCTCATCAAAAACAATCAAAGGAAAAACACTCTTTTCTTTATTTAAAAGAGGGGAATTAAATGATGATGAAATACCATCAAAGGATGTAGAAATAAAAAGCATCGAACTTTTAGGTGAGAAGACAATCTCAAAAAATGATTTAGAAACCTATATAAAAAAATCTATCGCTTTAGTAAAAGGCGACTTTCGCCAGGAAAAAATATTAGAAACTTGGAATGTTGTCTTTGCGAGCGAAGCGAAGCAATCCAGGTTGAATGGTGTCATTCCCGCGAAGGCAGGAATCCAGAACCTGGATCCCCGCCTTCGCGGGGACGACAAGGAGTACCTTGTCGTTTCAATTCGAGTAAATTGTACTAGCGGAACATACATGAGGAGTTTGGCAAATTCTATTGGAGAAAAAGTTGGTGTGCCCGCGTTAGCTTTGAATATAAAAAGAACCAAAATTGGCTAGTAGTAGATAGCTTCTTAGCTTTTTAGGAGAGACAACAAAGCACTCAAGTTCACCATGGTGAACTTGAGTGCTTTGTTAATTAAACATTATAGAGCGGGGTTGCGAAGCGAACAGTCTACTTTAGTGTTTGTTCAGATGGGAATATAATGCGCGGTCGCGCATTATATTCCCGTGGCACTTTGTACACTTGCTTGCACGAGAGAGAGAGAGAGAGAGTAGAATACGTGTATTGGAAAACATCCAATTTTACTAATTAATTACCAAAAATATGAAAGAACCAAAGTTTGAGCCTTTAGCCGGAAATTTTGAAGATATACCAAAAGGTGAGCAGGAAATTGCAATAAAAATGTTTGAAAAACAAGAGAAAGAGTTTGAAGAGGCCGAAAATATTGAAAATGCTCTCAGTCTTAGTTTCACCAAAAAACAGATACAAGAAATTAAAAATATCAAAGATATAGATAGTGCTCTAGAATTAGTTAGGGAAAAAGGTCTGGCTTTAGCGTACCTTTCTTCGGAATTTCAAAATAATAAAGAAATTGTTTTGGCTGCACTTAGAAGTAAAATACCAGCTCGCTTCGGTGTTCATACGATTATGTTTGTTCCTAAGAAACTTAGAGCCGATAAAGAGGTAATTTTAACGGGTATGAAGCAAAATTCCACCGTGTTATACTTTGCTTCTCCGGAACTTAAAAAAGATCAAGAATTAAGAGATCTTGCTGGGTGGAATATGTATAAAAAATAATAAATACAAAAGCGAGCGACCGAAGGTCGCCCGCTTTTGTATTTATGATCTTGTTTGTATTTTCTAAAAAGCTAAGAAGCTACTTATTACAACCTGTTCACACTATTTTCTCTTCGCTTTCTGTCTATCATTATTCGTCAAAAGTTTTTTTCTAAGCCTTACATTCTTCGGAGTGATTTCTAAATATTCGTCGTCTTGCATTGTTTCCAGACCTTTTTCAATATCAAGTCTCATTGGAGGAATAAGATAAAGTGCCTCGTCGTTTCCAGATGTTCTCATGTTTGAAAGAGCTTTATTTTTTGTTGGGTTAACTTCCAAATCTTCACCGCTTAGAACGTGTCCAATAACCATACCCTCGTATATTTCAACGGCTGGGTCAATGTAAAGTACACCTCTTTCTTGCAAGTTCCATAGTGAGAATGCCATTGTTTTTCCTGTAACCATAGAGGTCATAGAACCGAATTCTTGTTTTTGAATTTCTCCAGCGTAAGGTCTAAAATCTATAAATCTTGAACAAAGTATTCCCAAACCTTTTGTATCAACAACGAAAGATCCTCTGTATCCCAAAAGTCCTCTTGTAGGAACTTCAAAAATCATTCTTACTTGGTTATCTTTTATCTTCATGTCTTTCATAATACCTTTTCTCTTTCCAAGCTTTTCGATAACTGTTCCTTGGAATTCTTGGGGTACATCAACAGTAACTTCTTCATAAGGTTCACATGTTTTACCATCAATTTCTTTTAGAATTGCGTGTGGTTGAGAAACTTGAAGTTCAAAACCCTCTCTTCTCATGTTTTCTATAAGAATAGCGATGTGAAGCTCACCACGGCCGTAAACAGCCATTGGGTTTGCGTCAAAGTCTACTTTAAGACCAACGTTGATTTCAAGCTCTTTTTCAAGTCTTTCACGTATTTGTCTTCCGGTAACAAATTTACCTTCACGTCCTGCAAAAGGAGAGTCGTTAACAAGAAAGTTCATAGAAATAGTTGGCTCATCAATGTTGATAGCTGGAAGTGGATTTATTTCTTCATTTGCACCAATTGTTTCTCCAATGTATGCATCTGAAATACCTGCGATCATGGCAATATCACCTGCAAGTGCTTCTGAAACTGGATCTTTCATAACTCCTTTAAAAGTATAAAGCTTAGTGATTCTTGTGCTTCTTATTTCACCGCTTGGTTTTTTTACAAAAATTGTTTGTCCATCTTTTAATACCCCGTTGTACACTCTTACAACAGCAAGCCTTCCCAAGAAGTTGTCGTATGCGAGGTTAAATATCTGAGCCTCCAAGGGTTTAGTAATATCATTTTGTGCTGGAGGAACTTTTTCAAGAATCATATCCAATAATGGAGTAAGGTCTTTTTGTTCATCTTTAGGATCAAGCATAGCGACACCTTTTCTTC
>JAVHRR010000001.1:0-5973 GCA_036171775.1 Minisyncoccota bacterium | reverse complement strand
GCAATCCAGGTTTAATTTAATTTGATCTAGATTGCTTTGCTGCGCTCGCAAAGACGCATGCTAAATCAACTTTATTGAGCACTAAATTTATGCTAATATGAATCTCATGTCATTTTTAAGTAAGATTTTCGGAGACAGACACGCAAAATACATAAAGACCCTTGAACCTATCGTTCTAAAAATAGGTTCTTTTGAAGATGGTCTAAAAAGTTTAAATAATGAGCAACTTAAAGCAAAAACCGCAGAATTTAAAAGCCGAATTGAAAAAGGTGAAGATTTAGACTCGATATTGCCCGAAGCTTTTGCATGTGTACGTGAAGCTTCAAAAAGGACCTTAGGACTCAGACCATTTGATGTTCAGCTTATCGGTGGAATTATTTTGCATAGAGGAAATATTTCAGAAATGAAAACCGGAGAAGGAAAAACCCTTGTAGCAACATTGCCTACATATCTAAATGCGATAACAGGTAAAGGTGTTCACGTGGTAACAGTAAATGATTATCTTTCAAGAAGGGACGCTGTGTGGATGGGTCAAATATACAATGCACTTGGCTTATCTGTTGGAATTTTGAATCATGAAGCTTCATATTTGTATGATCCAACCCACGTTGAACTTGATGAAGTGAGGGACGAGCTCGGGTCATTTAAAGTTGTTCATGAATTCCTCAAGCCATGTTCAAGGAAAGAAGCTTACAAAGCAGATATTACTTATGGAACAAACAACGAATACGGTTTTGATTATTTGAGAGACAATATTGAATATGATGTGAACAATTTAAGACAGCGCGGATACAACTTTGCTGTTGTAGACGAAGTAGACTCTATTCTTATAGACGAAGCTAGAACACCACTTATTATTTCAGCACCAGCTGGAGATTCTGGTAGCCTTTATGATGTTTTCACAAAAATAGTACGTGACTTTGTAAAAGATGTTGACTATACAGTAGATGAAAAACATAAAGCTATACAACTCACAGATGCTGGAATAAATAAAGCAGAAAAATCTTTAGGTGTAGAAAATATTTATACAGAAGGAGGCATCAGATACGTTCACCATTTAGAAACCGCAACTCGTGCAAAAGCTCTTTTTGATTTAAATAAAGATTATGTTGTAAAAGACGACGAGATAATTATCGTAGATGAATTTACAGGAAGACTTCAGCCCGGAAGAAGATGGTCCGAGGGTCTTCACCAAGCCATCGAATCCAAAGAAGGAGTAAAAATACAAAAAGAGTCTAGAACTTATGCGTCTATTACATATCAAAATTATTTTAGAATGTACAAAAAACTTTCTGGAATGACCGGAACAGCACTTACTTCTTCAGAAGAATTTTTCAAGGTGTATCACATGGACACTATCCCTGTTCCAACAAATAAACCAAACCAAAGAAAAGATCATAATGATTTGATTTTCCAGACAGAGCAAGGAAAATTTAAAGCCTTGGCAAAGATGGTAAAAGAAAAACACAAAGCTGGGCAACCTGTACTTATTGGTACTGTTTCTATTGAGAAAAACGAAGTGCTTTCAGAATTTTTGAAAAAAGAAGGAGTTCCGCACAATGTTTTGAATGCCAAGAACCATGAAAGAGAAGGAGAAATAGTAGCTCAAGCTGGAAAGCCAGGAGCTGTGACCGTAGCGACAAACATGGCAGGAAGAGGTGTAGACATTAAGCTTGGCGGGGCAATATTCGACAATACAGAATATGAAAAAATAAAATCACTAGGAGGCTTAGCTGTTTTCGGAACAGAAAGACATGACGCAAGAAGAATCGACAACCAATTGCGAGGACGCTGTGGAAGACAAGGTGACCCAGGAGAAACATTTTTCTTCGTATCTTTAGAAGACTCTTTGATGAGAATTTTTGCAAACGACACAGTCAAAAAAATGATGAATAGATTTGGTATTCCTGAAGATGAGCCAATAGTAAACTCACTTATCACAAAATCTTTAGAAAATGCTCAAACAAAAATAGAAGGTTTTAATTTTGATGCCAGAAAACATATTTTGGATTATGATGACGTTCTAAATTTTCAAAGAATTACCGTTTACGCGCGAAGAAGAAAAGTTCTTGATGGAGGAATAGAAGCTGTAAAAGAAAAACTTGCAGAGATAACACAGGATGAAAATTCACAAAAAATAATTGCTGAGAAAACAGCAGCTTTAGGCGAAGAGGAATTTTATAGAATAGCAAGAATAATAATGCTTCAAGCGATAGACATGTTCTGGGTGGACCATCTTGAAATGATGGATTATCTTCGTGGTTCTGTAAATCTTCGTGCTTATGGTCAAAGAGATCCTTTAGTAGAATACAAAAAAGAAGGACTAGGATTATTTAAAGAAATGCAGGAAGCAATAAACGCTCAAGTTCTAAGTCTTTTGCCACACATTGGTGCCGGCGCTTTTCAAGCTGAGGAGGAAAAATTAAAAGAAATTCAAAAAGGAATGAAGTTGGCTGGTGCAGAAGGAAAGGAAGATAATTCCACAGTTTCTGTTAAAGGCAAAGATGAGGTAGGTAGAAATGACCTTTGTCCTTGTGGATCTGGTAAGAAATATAAAAAATGCTGTGGAAGGTAAAAAATATAAGAAAAGTATTAAATTTATTAAAATTTAATACACCAGGTTTTCTTTACGGTATAGGTGTCCGCCGCCGCGGACTTCTGAACACAACTCGCTTCATCCACCCCGCAAGCTTGCGGGGTTCGCGAATCGATCTCCGTTAAAAAATGTTGCGGGAATAAATAAGAATAATGTCAAAAAAGATCATTTTAATAGGTGGATATCCAAAAGGCTATAATGAGCCATTTCATATTAAAACTAAATCTGGAAAGATACTGAGAAAAATTACAGAAGATTTAAAAATTTGCCCAACTTTTTTTGATTTATGGGATACTCAAAAAGAAGAAGAATCAAGAAAATTAAAAAACTCCACAAAAAATAAACTTTCAAAATTTATAAAAAATAATTGTAGGTTGATCGCTTTGGGTAGATATATAGAAAAAGCAGTTACCAACAATGGTTATAAGTGTACATATTTACCGCACCCAGCAAGTAGAGACAAAAAATATGTTAATATATTAAAAAAGGGGTTAAAGGAGATTGCTAAAATAATAAATAAATGAACACAGCAAATATAAAAAAAGAAAAAGTATTGGCACATGCGACAGTTTGTTTTTTAAAGAGAGGGAAGGAAATACTTCTTGCTGTTAAAGGTAAACACATTGGCGAAGGTTGTTGGAATGGCTATGGGGGCGGGATCGAGGAGGGGGAAGGAAAAAAAGAAGCCGCAGTAAGAGAACTTAAAGAAGAAACAAACGGTGTCATTGCTTTGCCAGGGGATTTGGAAAAAATTGCAGAAATAGATTTTCATAATACAAAAAGCGATGGAAGAAACTTTGTTTGCAAAGTTCATTTTTATATAACTGACAAATGGCAAGGTGAAGCCAAAGAAACAGATGAAATGTTAAATCCAACTTGGTTTGATATTAGCAACCTACCTTTGGAAAAGATGATGCCTGCTGATAAAAAATGGTTACCGATTGCAATGAGTGGAAGAAAAATAAAAGCCTCACCTAAGTACGGACCATTTCAAAAAGAGTTGTTAGAAGATTTTGAAATAGAAGAAGTGGTATCTTTTAATGATTAAACACGTCTTAATATTTTAATAAAATGGGCTGTTTCCATATGGAAACAGCCCATTTTATTTAGGCGATTTTGGTGTATAATAGGCCCATTATAAAATTTAACAACAAATCAACATGTTTAAGATAGTAAGTTATTTTGATAAGCTAGAGGACAAAGTAAGAGCCAAATTGAGCCATAGATCAATAGCCTACGCATTTATTGGTGGAGCAGCTACAGTTATATTCTGGAGAGGCGTCTGGCACACAGCCGATATTCTGATGAAAAAAGGCGGTTTCTTGGGATGGTTCTTTTATGAGCCAAACACTATTATTTGGACCTCAGTTATTTTACTTATGACCGGACTTTTTATATCTGTTTTTATTGGAGAAAGAATTATTATTTCTGGTATTAAGAATGAAAAAAAGACCACAGATAAAACTGAAGTAGAAATTGATAAAGAGGAAGATGAAATTAGAAGTATGAGAAGCAAAATAATACAGATTTCAAAAGACATTGAAGAAATAAAAAACGCCGTTTCTAAGAAATAAAATACTGAGAAGATGTTTCTTTTAAATAAAAAAATTAAAGTCGCAGTACACGACGGAGCATTTCATCCTGACGATGTTTTTTCTGTTGCGATTTTATCTATGTATTTGGAGAAGCCTTTGAAAATATTTAGAACAAGAGATCCAAAAATATTATCTAAAATGGATTATGTTTTAGATGTTGGAAAAGAGTATAATCCAAAGGAATTTAAATTTGATCATCACCAGACAGGCTGGGGCGAAAAAAGAGACAATGGAATACTTTATGCTACTAGCGGTTTGGTTTGGAAAGAATATGGCGAAAAGATAACGGGTTCACAGGAGGTTGTTAAAAAGATTGATGAAAAAATAATTCAGACAATTGATGCCGAGGATAATGGCATGGAGATATGTAAAAATGTCATTGAAGGCGTGTCACCTTATACAGCAATCGATTATATATACTCGCTCAATTTAACATGGATGGAAAAAAAAGGGGATAGATTAAAGGCATTTACTGCTGCAGTTGAAGAGGCCATAAAAATTTTAAAAAGAGAAATAAAAAAATCAAAAGATAGTTTGGTGGGCAAAAAGAAAGTGATAGAGACGTATGAAAAAACAAAAGACAAAAGAATTTTAGTTCTGGACGATGACTATAGTTGGAAAAAAACAATAAGTGCATATCCAGAACCGCTTTTTGTCATTAAGCAATTCGATGATGGCAAAATGTGGAGCGTAAAGGCTGTTAATGCAGAGGGATATAAATTCAAAAGCAGATTAGATTTTCCAGAAACATGGGCGGGTAAAGTGGGTAAAGAATTAGTTGAAATTACAGGTATTCCAGGAGCACTTTTTTGTCATAATGGTAGATATATGTGCGCAGCTGAATCTGGAGAAGCTGCGATTGCACTTGCGAAAAAAGCGATAGAACTTGGCTCAAAATCAAATAAATAATGGACTTTATCATGTTTTTGCTTTAGACTGCTTGTATATGGCATTTATAGATGAATTAAAAATACACATATCAGCAGGACGTGGTGGCGATGGCGTGGTGCGTTGGCTACACGAAAAGGGTATAGATAGAGCTGGTCCAGCTGGAGGAAACGGTGGAGCAGGTGGAAACGTATACTTAAGAGCTATACGTGATATTGCTATACTTTCAAAATATAAAAATACAAAAGAGTTCGTTGCAGACAGAGGTGAAGCTGGTGCTAAGAAAAGTATGCACGGTAAAAATGGTGCAGATCTTATTATCGATGTCCCGATTGGTTCCGTTGTTACAAATCTTGAAACTAGAGAAACTTTCAATCTTCTTGAAGATGGTGGAATGATAAAAATATTGAACGGTGGAAAAGGAGGATTGGGAAATGAATATTTTAAAAATGCAGTAAACAGAAGTCCAGAAAATCAAACTGACGGAAAAGCTCCAGAGGAAGCAGATTTTACTATTGAAGTTGAACTTGTTGCAGATGCAGGACTTATTGGTCTTCCAAATGCAGGTAAATCAAGTTTGATAAATGTACTTACAAATTCTAAATCTAAAATAGGAGCTTACCAATTTACCACACTTGAACCTTCACTTGGAGACATGCATGGATACATACTAGCGGACATTCCAGGGCTTATAGAGGGCGCTTCAGAAGGAAGAGGACTAGGACATAAGTTTTTGAGACATATTAAAAGAACAAAAACTTTATTACATTGTCTTTCTTTAGAAAATGAGGACTTAGTTAAATCATATAAAGTAATAAGAAACGAGCTAAAGGAATACAGTGAAGAACTTGCTGAGAAAAAAGAAGTTTTGATTCTAACCAAAACAGATTTGGT